>CAZKKP010000103.1:7438-8140 GCA_964553295.1 uncultured Thermoanaerobaculia bacterium
ACGGGATTCGAACCCGTGTTACCGGCGTGAGAGGCCGGCGTCCTAGACCCCTAGACGAACGCGCCGCAGGGGAGGGAAAAGCTACCATACAGACCGGCGGCGCGCAAGAGGGGTCCTGGGGAGGAGCCGAGGAAGCGGCTACAATCGCGGCTGTGGTCCGAAGACCAGCGAAGGGGGAGCCGATGTCGTCGCGCAGGTACCTGATCGCCGGAAACTGGAAGATGCATCTCGACGCCGCCGGCGCCGCCGCCTACTGCGAGGAGCTCGTCGCCGCCGCCGTGTCGCCGAAGGTCGAGGTCGTGGTGTGCCCGCCGTTCGTCTCCCTACCGGCGGCGGCGATGGTGCTCTCCGGGTCGTCGATCGGCCTGGGCGCCCAGAACGTTCACTGGGCGCCGCAGGGGGCGTTCACCGGCGAGGTGTCGGCGCCGATGCTCCGCGAGCTCGGGGTCGGCTGGGTGATCGTCGGGCACAGCGAGCGTCGGACGCTGTTCGGCGAGGTCGACGACACCGCCGCTCGCCGCGCCCGGGCCGCCCAGGAGCACGGGCTCAAGGTGATCTACTGCGTCGGGGAGACCCTCGCGGAGCGCGAGTCCGGCGCCACCTTCGCGGTGCTCGACCGCCAGCTGGCGGTGCTTCCCGGGCTCGACCCCGGTCGCACGGTGCTCGCCTACGAGCCGGTGTGGGCCATCGGCACCGGCCGCA
>CAZKKP010000103.1:8150-10057 GCA_964553295.1 uncultured Thermoanaerobaculia bacterium
GAGCCTGTTCGGCGAGGAGGCGGCGGCCGCCCTGCGGATCCTGTACGGTGGCAGCCTCAAACCGGACAACGCCGCCGAGCTGCTCACCGAGCCCGACGTCGACGGCGGGCTGATCGGCGGCGCCAGCCTTGACGCAGCGAGCTTTTCGTCTATCATCGCCGCTGCGGCGTATTGCGCCGACGGAGCGTGAGCGTGACTGTTCTGCTGATCATTCTGTACGTCCTGGTCTGTCTCTTCCTGGTGCTGGTGGTGCTCCTCCAGCAGGGCAAGGGGGCAGACCTCGCCGGCGCCTTCGGCGGCGGCGGCACCGCGACCTCCTTCGGACCGCGGTCGTCGACCAACATCATGCACCGGCTGACCACGTGGTCCTTCGTCGCCTTCGTGCTGCTGTCGATGACCCTGGCGGTGCTGTCGGGCAAGCAGCGCACCTCGGTCATGGAGAGCGTCGTCAGCGATCCTCCGGCAGTGGAGGCTCCGGTCGACCCCGTCCCGGCGCCGACCGACGCGGGCGGGGCGGCGATCGGGGTAGCGGAGACCTCCGCCGAAGAGGGCGAGGCGGTGGACGATGTCGGCGAGCAGGCGCCCGCGCCGTGACGCGGGTCTTGCCAGCCGCAAACCGGGAACGTAGAATGGCAGTCCGTGCCGAAGTGGCGGAATTGGTAGACGCGCACGGTTGAGGGCCGTGTGGGGTGACCCGTGCCGGTTCGAGTCCGGCCTTCGGCACCACCTCGAACATCCACGCCGGGGCGAGCGTCCCGGCGTTGTCGTGTCCGGCAGCGAACCAACTCGGGCCGTGCGGCAGGGGCGGTGGCGATCCGGCGAGTCATCTCGGGTCCGGACGGTCGGGCGCCGGCGGCCCGCCACCGGCGGTCGGCGACACGGTCTGGGTCCGTTTCGCCGTCATCGACGCCGCGCTGCCGAGCCGCCGCTGCTGTGCCCGGATCGTGCGGGTCGGGGGGCGCGACGTCGCCGCCGAGCTCGTCGAGCTGTAGGGACGCGAGGCGGCCGCCCGGGACCTCGCCCCGGCGATGCTCCCCCCGGGGGCGGCGGAGTGACCCGCCGAGATCAGCGGTCGCGGGGCGGCGCGATCTTGGCCCAGGAGTCGCGCAGCGGCACCGTGCGGTTGAGCACCGGGCGCTCGGGGTGGTGGTCGACGAGATCGGTGACGAAGTAGCCCTGGCGCTCGAGCTGGAACCGTTCGCCGGGGCTCCGTCCGGCCAGGCCGGGCTCGAGGCGACAGCCGGTGAGTACCTCGAGGGAAGCCGGGTTGAGGTCCTGCCGGAGGTCGCGGTTGCCGGCGCCGGGGTTGGTCACGGTGAACAGCCGGTCATACAGCCGGACCTCGGCCTCGACCGCGTGCCGGGCCGAGACCCAGTGCAGCGTGCCGCGGACCCTGCGGCCGTCGGGCGCGTCGCCGCCCCGGGTGGCGGGGTCGTAGCTGCAGCGCACTTCCACCACCGCACCGTCGGCGTCGGTCACGACGTCGGTGCAGGTGACGAGGTAGGCCCAGCGCAACCTCACCTCTCGCCCCGGCGCCAGGCGCCAGAAGCCCTTGGGCGGCTCGAGCATGAAGTCGGCGTGCTCGATCCACAGCTCCCTGCAGAAGGGCACCGGTCGCGAGCCCATGGCGGGTGGGTCGTCCGGGTAATAGGGCGCCTCCAGCCATTCCTCTCGGTCCTCCGGGTAGTTCTCGATCACCACCTTGAGCGGGCGCAGGACACCCATGGCCCGGGGGGCCGTGGTGTTCAGGTGGTCGCGCACCGCCCACTCGAGGAGGGCGACGTCGACCATGCTGTCGCGCTTGGCGACGCCGATGCGCTCGCAGAAGGCGCGGATCGCCTCCGGGGTGTAGCCGCGGCGGCGCAGGCCGGACAGGGTCGGCATGCGGGGGTCGTCCCAGCCGGAGA
>CAZKKP010000104.1:0-2788 GCA_964553295.1 uncultured Thermoanaerobaculia bacterium
GCGACCCTCGAGCTGCCCGACTCCGGCGATGTGCTGATCGACGGCCACTCGGTGGTCGAGGAGCCCCGCTACGCCCGCCAGCGGCTCGGGGTCACAGGGTGCGGTGGTGACCATCGACCCGGTGGTGGTGCAGAACATGAACGTCCGGGTCGAAGAGGTCGCCCGTCGCGACCTCTCCCGGAGCGTCCGGACCGTCGGCCACCTGGACTACGACCCGGAGAGGGTGGTGTCGGTCACCACCCGGTTCGCCGGCTTCGTCGAGCAGGTCTTCGTCAACTACGTCGGCCAGCCGGTGCGCCGGGGCGAGCCTCTGTTCGAGGTCTACTCCCCCGAGCTGGTGCAGACCCAGCAGGAGCTGCTCGCCGCGATCCGCTACGCGCGCCGCCTCGGCCACGGCGACGGCGAGGCCCGGCGCCGCGCCGACGGGCTGGTCGCCGCCGCCCGCCAGCGCCTCTCTTACTGGGACATCGGCGATCAGCAGGTGGCCGCGATCGAGGCGGAGGGCTCGGCGCTCAGGACCCTGACGGTGGTGTCACCGACCGACGGCGTGGTTCAGCAGCGCATGAGCGGGCTCGAGGGCTCGGCCATCCGACCCGGCACGGAGGCGATGCGCATCGCCGACCTGTCCTCGCTCTGGCTCACCGTCGAGGTCTACGAGGACCAGATGGCGCTGGTCGGCGAGGGCTCGACCGCGGATATCTCCTTCCAGGCGCTGCCGGGCGAGGGCTTCAGCGGCCGCGTGCGCTACGTCGAACCTGAGGTGTCGCCGACGACCCGGACCGCCCGCCTGACCCTGGCGGTGCCCAACCGCGACGGTCGGCTGCGGGTCGGGATGTACGCCACGGTGACCTTCCGGCCGATCCTCGCCCGCGACGCGGTGGTCGTCCCGGCCCAGGCGGTGATCCGCTCCGGGGTCCGCGACGTGGTGGTGGTCGCCCTCGGCGAAGGCCGCTTCGCACCCCGCGAGGTGACCGTCGGCGCCCAGTCGGACGGGCTCGTCGTCATCCTCGACGGGCTCGACGGCGGCGAGAAGCTCGTCACCTCCGCCCAGTTCCTCATCGACTCCGAGTCCAACCTGCGGGCTGCGGTGGCGAAGATGATCGCCGCCCGGGCCGAGCACCGACACTAGGGGGCCGCGATGCTTGCCCGACTCATCGAGTGGTCCCTGAGGAACCAGGTCTTCATGGTCATCGCCCTGGTCCTCGCCGTCCTCGGCGGGGTCTGGTCGGCGTCCGAGATCCGCCTCGACGCGATCCCCGACCTGTCCGACGTCCAGGTCATCGTCTACACCGAGTTTCCCGGCCAGGGCCCACAGGTGGTCGAGGCCCAGGTCACCTACCCGCTCACCACCAAGATGCTGTCGGTGCCCCACGCCAAGGTGGTGCGCGGCTACTCCCACTTCGGGTTCTCGTTCGTCTACGTCATCTTCGAGGACGGCACCGACCTGTACTGGGCGCGCTCACGCGTGCTCGAGTACCTGTCGGCGCTGGCGAGCCAGCTGCCGCGGGGCGTCACCCCGCAGCTCGGCCCCGACGCCACCGGCGTCGGCTGGGCGTTCATGTACGTGCTCAACTCGCCGACCCGGCCGCTCGACGAGCTGCGCAGCCTGCAGGACTGGTACCTCCGCTACGCCCTGATGTCGGTGGAGGGCGTCTCCGAGGTCGCCTCGCTGGGTGGCTTCGTGCGCCAGTACCAGGTCGAGGTCGACCCGATCCAGCTCCGCGCCTACGGCCTCTCGATCGCGAAGATCCGGGCCGCCATCCAGCGCTCCAACAGCGACGTCGGCGGCCGGCTGATCGAGTCGGGCGAGCGCGAGCTGGTGGTCCGCGGCCTCGGCTACATCCGGGAGATCCGCGACCTGGAGCTGGTGGCTCTCGGGGTCGGCCCGGGCGGCACCCCGATCCTGCTCGCGGACGTCGCCCGGGTCACCCTCGGGCCGGAGATCCGGCGCGGGCTGGCGGAGTGGAACGGCGAGGGCGAGACGGTCGGCGGCATCGTCGTCGTACGCTCCGGCGCCGACACCCTGTCGACCATCGCCCGGGTCAAGGAAAGGCTCGCCGAGCTCAAGTCGGGGCTCCCGGAGGACGTCGAGATCGCGGTCGGCTACGACCGCACGGCGCTCATCAAGCGCTCCATCGAGAGCCTCACCAGCACCCTCATCCAGGAGGGGATCGTGGTCGCCCTGGTGTGCGTGATCTTCCTCTTCCACTTCCGCTCGGCGCTGGTGGCCATCGTCTCGATCCCGGTGTCGATCCTGCTCGCGTTCGTGGTCATGAACGCCCAGGGTCTGGGCGCCAACATCATGTCCCTCGGCGGCATCGCGATCTCCATCGGCGTGCTCGTCGACGCCTCCATCGTGATGGTCGAGAACGCCCACAAGCACTACGAGGAGTGGCAGGGCAAGCGTAGCCACTTCGACATCATCCTCAGGTCAGCCCAGGAGGTCGGGCCGACGCTGTTCTTCACGTTGCTCGTGATCACCGTGTCGTTCCTGCCGGTCTTCACACTCCAGGCCCAGGAAGGGCGGCTGTTCCGCCCTCTCGCCTTCACCAAGACCTACGCCATGGCGGCCTCGTCGATCGTCGCCGTGACCATCATCCCGGTGCTCATGTTCTGGTTCGTCAGAGGCAGAATCCGGTCGGAGGAGCGGCACCCGGTGTCGCGCCTGCTGCGCGCCCTGTACACCCCGGTGCTGCGCTTTTCCTTGCGCTACCGCTGGCTGGTGGTCGCGCTGGCGATCGCCGCGGTCGCCTCCATGGCCATCCCGATCCGGAACCTCGGCTCGGAG
>CAZKKP010000104.1:2798-3266 GCA_964553295.1 uncultured Thermoanaerobaculia bacterium
AGTTCATGCCGCCGCTGTGGGAGGGCGACCTGCTGTACATGCCCACCACCTTCCCGGGAATCTCCGTCACCAAGGCCCGTGAGCTGCTGCAGCAGACCGACAAGATCATCGCCACCTTCCCGGAGGTCGAGTCGGTGCTCGGCAAGATCGGGCGCGCCGACACCGCCACCGACCCGGCGCCGATGTCGATGATCGAGACCACGATCGTGCTCAAGGACCCGTCCGAGTGGCGGGAGGGGATGACCAGAAAGAAGCTCATCCAGGAGCTCGACCGGGCAATCCAGTTCCCGGGCCTGACCAACGCCTGGACGATGCCGATCAGGACTCGCATCGACATGCTCTCCACCGGCATCAAGACGCCGGTGGGCATCAAGGTCGCAGGACCCGATCTCGGTGAGCTGGAACGCCTCGCGAAAGAGATCGAGGCGGTGGTCAAGCCGCTCCCGGGCACGCTCTCCGCCTACGCCG
>CAZKKP010000104.1:3276-6664 GCA_964553295.1 uncultured Thermoanaerobaculia bacterium
GTGAAGTTCATCGTGCACCGCACGCTCGTCGGCTCCGCCTACGCCGAGCGGGTCATGGGCGGCGCCTACCTCGACATCGAGATCGACCGCGAGGCCGCCGCCCGGTACGGCCTCACCGTGGGCGACGTGCAGGACGTCATCTCGACGGCGGTCGGCGGCATGAACGTCTCCTGGACCGTCGAGGGCCTCGAGCGCTACCCCGTCAACGTCCGCTATCCCCGCGAGCTCCGCGACAGCGTCGAGGCGCTCGCCGAGGTCGTGGTGCCGACTCCCGGCGGCGCTCACATCCCCCTCGGCAGGCTGGCCACCCTGCACGTGAAGCAGGGGCCGCCGATGATCAAGACCGAGAACGCGCGCCCCAACGCCTGGGTCTACGTCGACCTCGAGGGCAGCGACATCGGCGCCTGGATCCGCGGCGCCCGCCAGGCGGTGGCGGAGCAGGTCGAGGTGCCGGCCGGCTACACCGTCTTCTGGTCGGGCCAGTACGAGTACATGGAACGGGCGCGGCAGCGGCTGCTGGTGATCGTGCCCGTCACCCTGTTCCTTATCTTCGTCATCCTGTACCTCGGCACCAGGTCGATGACGCGGACCATGCTGGTGTTCCTCACCCTGCCCACCTCGGTGGTCGGCGCGGTCTGGCTGGTCTACCTGCTCGGCTACAACTGGTCGATCGCCGTCTGGGTGGGGTTGATCGCCCTGGCCGGGCTCGACGTCGAGACCAGCGTCGTGATGCTGCTCTACCTCGACCTCGCCTACGACCGCTGGAAGGCCAAGGGCCGCATGTCGCTCACCTCCCACCTCGCCGAGGCGGTGCACCACGGCGCCGTGCAGCGGATCCGACCCAAGGCGATGACCGTCGCGACCACCTTCATCGCGCTGCTGCCCATCCTGTGGGCGACCGGCACCGGAATCGACGTCATGCGGCGCGTCGCAGCGCCCATGGTCGGGGGCATCTTCACGTCGTTCCTGGTCGAGCTGGTGCTCTACCCGGCCCTCTACTTCATCGGCCGGTCCATCGGCCTGAAGCCGGCGTCGCTCGACGACGCCCAGCCCGAAACCTCGAACCCGTAAGGAGTCTATGATGAGAAAGATCGCTGTTTCCTGCATGCTGATCGGGCTGGCCACTGGCGCCGCCTGGGCCGGCCAGCCGTCCACCTTCCACCGGGTGATCGAGCACTACGAGCCGGTCCGCCTGTCCCTCCTCGGCGACTCGATGACCGGGGTCGCGGAGCACGGCCGGGCGATCGCCGAGGAGTTCGAGGCCCTCGCCGCCGACTTCAGCCCGACCCGCGCCGGGGCCTCGGCCGAGGTCGCGCCGGTGGTCCGGGAGAAGCTCCCGGAGATGATCACCGCCGCCAAGGCCCTCGCCGCCGCCACCTCGCTGGAGCCGGCACGCGACGCCTTCTACGAGCTGACGAAGCCCCTGGTGCGCTGGCGCGAGGGCGTCGCCGCCGACCCCGCCCGCCCCTCGGTCGGCTACTGCCCGATGTACAAGCGCTCCTGGCTGCAGCCCGGCGCCGAGATCGGCAACCCCTACGGCGGCATGCCCCGCTGCGGCTCGATCGTGGCGAAGTGAAGCGCACGAGACGCGTGCCGCGAAGAGCCAAGCACGGGTGGCGCCCGCACCCGAACGGATCGAGTGAACCACAGAGGCACAGAGGCACAGCGCGGGCCACCCGCAACCCAAACGCAAGGATGAACCACAGAGGCACAGAGGCACAGAGGGGCGGCGCACACTCCGTGACGTCGTCCCAAGTAGTTCTCCAAGAGGTTTTTGAGTGGGTCCCCTGCCAGAAATCACCGCGGGAGGGATGCACTTCGGAGCCGGGAGTAGCACAGAGGAGCGGCGCGAATCCCAAGACGTCGTGCGAAGTCTTTTTGCAAGAGTCTCTTGAGTGGGCTCGCGCACGAAAAACGACGCCACGGGGGACGAACCTTCCCGCCGGGAGTGGCACAGGGAGCGAGACATGAACGAGCACCATCACCACCCAGTCACGGTCCCCGCCGGTGGGTGCTGTGACCACGGGCCGTCGCACGGCGCCGCTGCCCAGCCGTGCGGCAAACCGGGAGGCATGACCTCCACCTGCCCGATGCACCCCGAGGTGGTCCAGGATCACCCTGGGAGCTGTCCGAAGTGCGGCATGGCCCTGGAGCCGATGGCGCCGACGCCTCACGCCAACCGGACCGAGTACACCTGCCCCATGCACCCCGAGGTGGTCCAGGATCATCCCGGCAGCTGCCCGAAGTGCGGCATGGCTCTCGAGCCTCGAACCGTGGCGGGCGATGACTCGGAGAACCCGGAGCTCGCTGACATGCGCCGCCGGCTCTGGCTGAGCGCGGCACTCACCGTCCCGCTGGTCATCGTCGCGATGGGCCGCCACCTGCCGGGGCTCAGGCTCGACGAGCTCGTCGGAGCGCGCCCGCTGACTCTTCTCGAGCTCGCACTCGCGACTCCGGTCGTGCTGTGGGGCGCCTTGCCGTTCTTCACTCGCTTCTGGCGCTCCCTCCGCACGTGGAACCTCAACATGTTCACCCTGATCGGGCTCGGCGTCGGGGTGGCGTACGTCTACAGCGTCGTGGCAGCCCTCTTCCCCGAGCTGTTTCCGGGCTCCTTCCGCGGCCCCGGGGGCCAGGTCGCGGTGTACTTCGAAGCGGCCGCAGCCATCACCACTCTGGTGCTGCTCGGTCAGGTGTTGGAGCTCAAGGCCCGGGGCCAGACCGGCGCCGCCATCAGGGCATTGCTCGACCTCGCCCCCCGGTCCGCGCGCCGCGTCGACCCGGACGGGTCGGAAGAGGACGTACCCCTCGAGTCCGTCGAAATCGGCGACCAGCTCCGCGTCCGCCCCGGCGAGAAGGTGCCGGTGGACGGGCGCGTGGTGGCCGGGACCAGCTCGGTGGACGAGTCCATGGTCACCGGCGAGCCGATTCCGGTCGAGGTCTCATCCGGCAGCCGGGTGATCGGCGCAACCGTCAACGGCACCGGGTCCTTCGTCATGGAGGCCGAGAAGGTCGGCGCGGACACCCTGCTCGCGCAGATCGTCACGATGGTGGCTGAGGCCCAGCGCAGCCGCGCGCCGATCCAGAGGCTCGCCGACGCGGTCGCCTCGTACTTCGTGCCCACCGTCGTCCTGGTCGCGGCGCTCACCTTCGTCGTCTGGGCGCTCTGGGGGCCCGACCCGGCGATGACCTTCGCCCTGCTCAACGCCGTGGCCGTGCTGATCATCGCCTGCCCGTGCGCGCTCGGTCTGGCCACCCCGATGTCGATCATGGTGGCGACCGGCAAGGGCGCCGGCGCCGGCGTGCTGTTCAGGAACGCCGAGGCCATCGAGGTGATGCGCAAGGTGGACACGCTGGTCGTGGACAAGACCGGCACCCTGACCGAGGGACG
>CAZKKP010000104.1:6674-9985 GCA_964553295.1 uncultured Thermoanaerobaculia bacterium
CCGCCAACACCATTCTGGGTCTCGCCGCCTCGCTCGAGCGGGCAAGCGAGCACCCGCTGGCCGCCGCCATCCTCGAGGGGGCGGCCGAACGGGGCCTCGAGCTGGCGTCCGTCGAAGACTTCGAGTCCGTGACCGGCCGCGGAATCGTCGGTACGGTCGAGGGCCGCTCGGTGGCTGTCGGCAACCGCGCGCTGATGGAGGACCGCGCGGCGCTCCCGCTGTCGGCGGTCGATCGCGCCGAGGAGCAGCGCCTCGAGGGTCAGACGGTGATGCTCGTGGCCGTCGACGGGGTCGTCGTCGGTCTCCTGGCAGTGGCGGATCCGATCAAGGAGAACTCAGCCGACGCGATCCGCCAGCTCCGCGACGACGGCATCGATCTGGTGATGCTCACCGGCGACAGCCGCAGCAGCGCCGAGGCGGTCGCCCGCCGGCTCGGCATCGACCGCGTGGTCGCCGAGGTCCTCCCCGACCAGAAGGCCGAGGAGGTGCAACGCCTCATCGCCGAGGGTCGCACGGTGGCCATGGCCGGCGACGGCATCAACGATGCGCCGGCGCTGGCGAAGGCACACGTCGGAATCGCGATGGGCACCGGCACCGACGTCGCCATCGAGTCGGCCGGCGTCACCCTCGTCAAGGGCGACCTGCGGGGCATCGTCCGGGCCCGCCGCCTGAGCCGTGCCACGATGCGCAACATCAAGCAGAATCTTTTCTTCGCCTTCGTCTACAACGCTCTTGGGGTGCCCGTCGCGGCGGGGGTCCTGTACCCGTTCTTCGGTCTGCTGCTGAGCCCGATGATCGCCGCCGCCGCCATGAGCTTCAGCTCGGTGTCGGTGATCGGCAACGCACTCCGCCTCCGGCGACTCGAACTCTAGCCGGTCAAGTCCTGGTGAGAAGTTGTCAGTTTGAGTGGGGGATTTCCGGTTGGTCGAACCGGTGAGGTGGGCAGCGGCAGCGGCAGGGGCAGCGGCAGGGGCAGGGGCAGCGGCAGCGACGGCGGCGCCCGCCGTCCAACACCCGCACCCGCACGGGACTCATGCTGGACCGACGAAGCCGTCACGCCCGGGCCGGACCTGCTGTAGCACAGGCTCGAGGGTGGCCTCCGGATCCGTCAGGACGATCTGCCCCGGTACCGGTTGGGTCGGGTTGCCGGTTCACGCCGGGTCCAGCGGATCGACCTCGCCTCAGAGCCTGTGAAGAGAACGGTCGATGTGGTCTGTGCCGCAGCGTGAAACGATGCATTCTTGACGGTTTGAGAGCGGCCTTGTTGGCGCGGCGCCGGTTCTCTCACACGCTCTCAGCGTTCGACCGCCGAGTCGCCACAACCTCGAGCACGTCAAGCGGCGGGCGGGGCGACAACGCACTGGCGGCGGCTGTCGAGCGGACCTGCTGCGCACACCGGTCGGCGCAGCGCTCGACCGACTCCGGCGTTCCGACGTCGAACCAGCCGCAGGGCGGCACCGCGACGACACGCAGGTCCGGGTCCGAGCTCTGGAGCACCGCGCGGGAGAAGTCGACCGTCGGCAGCCGGTCGTAGAACCCGGCGATCTGCTCGCCCCGGGAGCTCACCCCGGGGATCGAGAAGGCGTGGGCGAATACGCGGGTGAGCCAGGGCAGCGTCCACGCGAAGAGGGCATACAGGGCCCTGGCGCGGGTCGCGAAGATGAAGCTGTTCCACAGCGCCCCCGCGTGCACGAGCTCCTCGGCCCGTTGCCGGTCCGGCTTCTCGACGAAACGTGCAACGCCCATGACCCGGCCGTCCCCACTGTCGTCAGGGCAGATGAAGCCCAAGCCGGTGTCGGGACCCTCGGCGAGAAGCCCGAGCAGCACCAGGCGCTCGGGCTCGTCGTCGACGTGCTCGATCGCGGTGGCGACGGCATCGAGGAGGGTCACCTCGTCGCTCACGACGTGGTCGGACGGCAGCACCACGACCGTGGCCTCGGGATCACGGAGCAGGACGTGCATCAACGGCAGCAGCACACCGCACGCCGTTCCCCGGTTGCACGGCTGCACGACGATGTTGTCCTCGGGAAGATCGGCCAGCTCCGCGGCCCACCAGCAGCGGTGCTCGGCGGCGACCACGACCACGGTCTGCTCGAGGCCCGACAGGGCCCGCCCGCGCTGCAGCGCCCGCTGCAACAGCGAGCCACCACCCTGGAAGGAGCAGAACTGCTTGGGCACCACGCGACCTCGTGCGTCGGTGGTGAGATGACCGAGACGCGTGCCGTCTCCCGCCGCCAGAACGATCGTCCACACACTTCCCGGTGTGCTCATGGTGGGCTTCTCCCTCCCGGCGTTACGACCGCCGGCTGCGAACGCGAGCGCGCTGAGCCGTCGGGATGCCGGTCTTCACAATATAGTGCGACAGCATCTCACTCGCCAGGAACTCGCGACCGCCCCCCGTGACCCTGGTCACGAGCACTGATTCTTGTCGACGCCAGGCCACGCCACCGACCGGCGGCCAACCGGCCGCCCCAGCTGTTACTCTCGTCTGCACCGACGCGCCCGGGGCGCCGGGAGGTGCGCTCCGCCGTCGACGGCGGCGCCATCGGGAGGCCGTGACATGCTGTTCGACTCCGACAACGACCGATTGATCCGCGGCGGCACGCCGCTGACCGGGACACCCTCGTGGCGGGCCCTGGTCGACCACCACCGGCGGGTCTCGGGCCACCACCTGCGAGAGCTGCTCGCCGATCCCGACCGCTTCCGGAGGTTCTCCTTCGAGGTTGACGGGACGCTCTTCGACTTCTCCAAGCACCGCGCCACCGACCAGACCCTGCGGCTGCTGGTCGGTCTGGCCGAGGCGGCCGGGGTCGAAGGGGCGCGCAACGCGATGTTCCGCGGCGAGCGGGTCAACTGGACCGAGGACCGGGCGGTGCTCCACGTGGCCCTGCGCAACCGCTCCGACCAACCGATCCTGGTCGACGGCGTCGATGTCATGCCCGGGGTCCGGGAGGTGCTCGAGAAGGTGCGATGCTTCAGCGAGGCGGTCCGCTCGGGGGGCTGGCGCGGCCACACCGGGCGGCCGGTCGCCGCGGTGGTGAACCTGGGCATCGGCGGCTCGGACCTCGGCCCGGTGATGCTCACCGAGGCGCTCAAGGCCTATCATGACGGCCCGCGCGTCCGCTTCGTCTCCAACGTCGACGCCACCGACTTCGTCGAGAAGACCCGGGACCTCGACCCTGCCACGACCCTGTTCGTGGTCGCGTCGAAGACCTTCACGACCCAGGAAACCATGACCAACGCCCACACCGCGCGCGCCTGGCTGCTCGCCGGGCTCGGTGGTGACACAAAGGCCATCGCCCGCCACTTCG
>CAZKKP010000105.1:0-6100 GCA_964553295.1 uncultured Thermoanaerobaculia bacterium
ATGACCCTCGGCTGGACCCTCCAAGGCATCCGCGACCATCCCGGCGTCGGCGCCCGAGAAGGTGGCGACGACCTGCCCCCAGTAGGCGGGCATGCGCGGGTCCTCCTGGCGGTCCATCGTCAGCCAGAGGGCGGCGCCGGTGGCCGACAGCGCAAGGGCCAGGGTGAGCAGCAGCCGGCGGCGGTCGAGCACGGACTCCAGGGGCGACATCAGCGCACCTCCACCGGGTCGTCGTCGGCAAGGGCGGTGTGGCCGCTGATCGCGACCCGGTCGCCGGCGGCGAGGCCGGCAGTCACCGTGAGTCGGTCCTTCAGCACCCGTCCGGGCGTGATCTGAACCCGCTCGGCGCGGCCGCCGACCACCCGGAACACTGATGGCGTCCCGGAGCCGGGGTCGACGACCGCCGCCAGGGGGACGGTCAGCTCGGGGGACGCCTCGAGGGGAAGCGCGACCTCCACTGCCAGGCCGGGCACCAGGCCCTCGCCCGGCACGAGGGCGATCCGCACCGGGAAGAGGCCGCCGGCGCCGCGCGCCGCCCCGCCCACCGCGGCGATTCGTCCGTTGACCTGGCGGCCGAGGAAGGGAAGCTCGACCGTCACTCCGGCGCCGGCTCGCAGTCGTTCCCGGAGCCCCTCCGGCGCCTCGACCTCGACCTCGACCGCACCGCTGCCGGCCAGCTCGAGGATCGGCCCGCCGGGGCGACCCCACTCCCCGGGCTCGAGGTGGACGGCAGTCACCGTCGCGGCGAAGGGCGCGGTCACCAACGTCTCCCCGAGCCTCCGGCGGGCCTCGTCGAGCCGCGCCCGGGCCGCGTCGCGGGCCGCCTCGAGAGCCGCGGCGGCGGCCTCGGCCTGCTCGACCTCCTCGAGGGTGGCGGCGCGGCTCGCGGCAAGTCGCTCGGCGCGCTCGAGGTCCCGCCGGGCCTGTGCGGTGCGTACCTCGAGCTCGGCGAGAGCCGCCGCCGCCGCACTCTCGGCGAGGGCGAGCTCGCGATCCTCGAGGCGGGCGACCAGTTGGCCGGCGTGCACCTCGTCGCCGACGTCGACCGGCCGCTCCGCGAGACGGGCCGGAAGCGTGGCGGAGAGGGTCGCCCGCCGGGCGGCGCGGGTGACGCCGGGCAGACGGAGGTCACGGGGTGAGCTGTCGACCACGACCTCGGCGACCCGGACCAGCCGTGCCTCGACAGCTGCGGGCGCGGAGCGGTCGGGCCTCGGCTCGGGCCAGGCGGCGAGCGCCAAGGCGGCGCCCAGAATCGTGAGACCGATCAGGCTGGTAGGGAGCTGCTGACTGGACATGGCGCCTCCGTTGCCGGGCAGGCCATTGAACTGGCCGGCCAGTCAATATTGTGGTGAAAAAAACGAGCCGCCGCTGTCATCGCGGCAGCACACCTTCGAAGAAGATCTTGATCGCGTCCTCGAGGTAGGCTTCGTCCACCGCCTCGGACCGGGCCGACAGCCCGATCTTGTCGAGCATCCAGTGCTTGTCCTGGTACCAGTGCTGGGCGATCCCGAGGAAGGTGAACAGGATGAAGCCGGCGTTGAGGTCGGCCCGCAGGTCGCCGCGCTCCTGGGCCTGGCGGATCTTGTCGATCCCCGCCAGGGTGAGCTCGCGGTCGAGGTCGGCGCAGGCCTCCTCTTCCTTCTGCTCAAGGAACATCCAGGCCAGGAGCCGGACCAGCTGCGGGTTGGCGCGGAGGAAGCGGAAGTACATCCGCATCGACTCCCGGAGCAGCTCAGCCGAGGGCGCCTGCTCCTCGAGGAGGGCCATCTGCTGCGAGGAGTAGACCGAGAAGCGGCGCAGCTTGACCTCGTCCCAGAGCGATTCCTTCGACCCGAAGTGGTGGTGTATGAGGCTCTTGGTCACTCCCGCCAGGCGGGCGATCTCGGCCGTGGAGGTCTCGGCGAAGCCCTTGGCGAGGAACACCTGCTCGGCGGCGTCGAGGATCGCCGTCCGGGTTGCTTCGGGGTCTCGCTGGCGCGCGTTCATCTGGCCTCCTGCAGCGTGCCGACTGATGGACTGGCCGGCCGGTCAATAATCTAGAGCGCCGACGCTGCCCTGTCAAGCCCTCGTGGATGGACACCAGCAGCGCTCGCGAAACCGGGGCCCGGCAGCTGCTGCCGCGACCGCAGCGGGAGCTGGCCCGCAACCCGGCTTTTCGGGAAGGGCCGGGGCGCCTGAGGCGAGCAGAAGTGGGGGTTGACCGGGGCGCCGGAGAGAACGTAGGCTCGAGATCAGAGAGCACAGGGACGGAATGGAGCCGGTGTCGGTGGAGAGGTTTCTGGGCAGTTCTCGCGCCGAGGCCATGCGGGATTCAGGGGCGCCGGGAGTGGTCGAGCCCACTCAGCCGAGCGGAGAGAATGGGGAAGGGTTGCCATGGAGTACAAGAAAGTCCGGGACCTGATGCGTCCCATTGGAGACTTTCCGACCATTAGGGGCTCGGCCACCTTCGTGGAGGCTATGGAGGCTCTGGAGCAGGTCCAGGAGGATTTCCGGAGCGGGAAGGCTCCCGAGAACATCCTCTTGGTTCACGACGGCGCCGAGAGGATCGTCGGAAGGCTGTCTCCCATGGACATCGTCCAGGGCCTGGAGCCCAACTACTTCCGCCTGGACACGATCGACCGCCTGCCCCACGGCGACCTCGTGCAGACGGTCCTGAAGCGCACGCGCATGCAACTGCGCCTGTGGCAGAAGCCACTTCCGGAGCTCTGCAGAATCGCGCGCAACACTCGCGTTGAGAGCTTCGTCACGATGCCGCCCGCAGACCACATGGTGAGCGTCGACGATCGAATAACCGTCGCCTTCGACCTGTTCGTGGTGCTGCGGCACGGCTCCCTGTTCGTCACCGACCGGGGGGAGATCGCGGGCATGATCCGCTTCTCGGACGTGTACGCCTGGATCAAGCAGATCATGAGGAGTCTGCCGGCGTCGTAGTCCCGGCGGGCCGAATCGGATACCTCCAAGCCGTAGAGCGTCGCTGCCCCTATCGCTGCGGCTGGCCCTGGCGGAGGCAGCGGCGATCGGCAACCGAAAGGCGGACGAGGTCGGACTCGGGAGATTGCTCGGGTGCCGAACGCCGGCCTGCTCGGGAGTGTGGGTGTCGGCACGGTCGCGTCGGGAGCGCGCCGTCTCAGTCCAGGGTGGCGCCCCGGCTGGTGATGTCCCGCGGCGGCTCGGGCTCCTCGGCAGGCTCGGCGCCGGGCTCGCCGCGGCGCGTCCGCAAGCGGCTGACGAGCAGCGTCAGCAGCGCCAGGACCGCTTCGTCGATCAGCGGGATCGGGTCGGGCACAACCAGATTGACGGCGAGCAGACCGAGGAGCACCAGGAAGATGTGCGGGTAGCGCATGCCGCGGGTGAGCCGACCGATGAGCCGCCCAATCATCGAGGATCCTTCGTTGGTCATCCCCGCGATCGTATCATCGAGGGCCCGCCTTCGAGTCAGCTCACGTGCTGCTGTTGGGCCTCGAGCTGGGTGGCCCTCTCGGCGCTGACGTAGGCCGGGAACGGCTCGCGTCGGCCGTGCAGGCCTCCGACCTTGAGCACCAGCGCCTGCCCCTCCGGCGTCGCCTCGATCCAGCGGGTGATCTTGACCTCGAGTCGACGGAGGTTGGCGCCGCCGCAGTCGATGGCGCTGGCCTCGAGGAACTCGACCAGCCGGCGACGGGCATGGGCGGTGAGCTCGTAGCTCCCGCCTTTCTCGTGCAGCAGGGGCTCCTGGATGGACCCGCGAAGGACCAGGGGAGGCACCGGGGGCACCTCGACCGGCTCGGGGCTGCGCGGCTCTGGTGGGGCCTCTCGGGCCGGCGCCGGCTCGGGCAGCGATGGCGGTGGCGGACAGAGCTCCGCAGTCGCCGCGCGCAGCCGTCCGAGATCGGCGACGATCTCGGCGGTGATCTGCCGAGCTTCCTCGTCCGGGTCGCCGGCCGGTCGAGCCTCGAGCCAGAAGGCGAGATCGCCGAGCCAGCCGGCGAACCTGCGGAGCCGCGGCGCGTCCAGGGTCGCCTTCGGCATGGTCGACGGCGGCTCGACCGGGGGTGGCGATTGCAGGTCGAAGGCGCCGAGGCGCATCTCCAGGACTCGCTGGCAGCGATCGGCGCCGGCCGAGATCTCCTGGAGCGCCCCGCGCCCGTCGTGGTCCACGCTCCAGCGGCTCCGAGCCTGGAGGAACAGGACGATCTTGCGGAGGGTCTCTGCGGCCTTGTTCAGCTCTGAGTCGGCGGGCGGCACTGGCGGCTTCCTCTCGTCGTGGTCAGGTTCGGTCGGCGATGGGGGAAACAGCGGCCCTTTCCGGCCGCTCAGTCACGAAACGGGTCGTCCTCGTCGTCGGACACCTGCAGGTAGTCGGCCGGTGCGCGGCCGGCCCGGTACCGCTGCACCTGGGTGGTGTCCCGGGCCTTGACGAGTCCTCGGCGGATCAGGTTGTGCAGCACAACCCGGTTGTGCAGGGGCGAGCCGGGCAGCTGGCTGAGGACCTCGCGGAGGGTGTACATGCCGTTGATCCGGGACAACACGAAGCCCTCCGCCGGGTCGCACTCGAGCCGCATCAGCTCGGCGACGCCGACGGTGGACTCGAGCACCGCGTCCAGGCTCATGCGGTCGTCGGCCAGGGTGGCGGCGAGACGGCCCTTGATGGCGGCCAGGGTCTTGAGGGCGCGCGGCTCCCCGCCGTAGCGGTCCTCGAGATCGGTGACGATGCGCAGCGCGTCGAGCAGCCGGCCGCGGGCCAGGCGGTCGTCGACCTCGGCCGCCGCCTCGAGCCATGGCGCTTCGGCCGCTCCCGGCACGCGGGCCTCCGACTGGGCCGGGGGGAGGATCTGGACCAGTCCCATGCGCAGACAGCGGTAGACCAGGCTGAGTACTTCGAACTCCGGGGTGCGGCAGGTCAGCGCGATGTCCTGGATGCTGCGGTTGCCGTTGACCACGGCGAGGATCGCCGCCTCCTCGTCGGACAGCTCCTGGGGTGCGGCGAGCAGCACCGGCACATGGCGGCTGCTCGGGATGGCCTCGCGGATACGGCGACGTTCGTCGCGCTGGCGGTAGCCCTCGAAGAGGAACGAGCTCACCGGCAGGTCGACCTCGAGGTAGTCCCGCTCGGGGAGCACGCCCTCCCGGAAGCGGAACTCGCCCTCATCCCATTCAATCAGGTCGTAGATGCTCTCCTCGGTCTTGACCATGATCAGACGCTCGAGCTCATGCCGGCCGAGGTGACCCATCTTGACCGCGAGCTCGCCGAGGACCACCCGGAAGTGGTCCTGCATCTCGATCATGTGCTGCAGCTGCTCGTCGTCGCAGTACCCCCAGCCGACGAGGTAGTAGCCGAGCATCTCTCTCGGGTTGTCCGCGGACACCGCGACCACGTGGCCCTGGCTGAAGAACACCTTCTTGGTGTAGGCGGGGCCGTCGATCACCAGGACACCGGTCTTGCCGCTCTCCGCAAGCCACTGCATCAGGTCCGCCAGGCTCATGGTCCGGAGATTGCCGGCGATCGACACTCAGCCCTTCCTCCCCGCAGCGGATGAGACGACGGCGAACCGCTCGTCGAGAGCGTGCCTACTTTAGCCTACTCCACAGCGTCAGCCGCGGACATCGGCGCGCTGACCGGAGACGGAGGTTCGGAGTAGGATGCCCTTGCGCCGCGGCACGGAGGTGGAACGTGCGCCGCATCGAGATGGCTCGTCCCGACGACTGGCACCTGCATCTGCGCGACGACGCCGCGATGGCCGACGCGCTCCGGCACTCGGCGGTGGTTTTCGGGCGGGCCGTCGTCATGCCCAACCTCCGACCGCCGGTGACCACCGTCGACCAGGCCCGGGCCTACCGCGAGCGGGTGCTCGCGGCGCGGCCGCCGGACAGCGGCTTCGAACCCCTGATGACCCTCTACCTCACCGACCGCACGAGCCCGGAGGAGGTCCGCCGCGCCAGGGCGAGCGGCTTCGTCCACGCCCTCAAGCTCTACCCGGCGGGCGCCACCACGAACTCCGACGCCGGCGTGACCGACCTCGAGCGCGTGCTGCCGACCCTCGAGACCATGGCCGAGGTCGGCCTGCCGCTGCTCGTGCACGGCGAGGTCACCGACCCCGAGGTCGACGTCTTCGACCGCGAG
>CAZKKP010000105.1:6110-9975 GCA_964553295.1 uncultured Thermoanaerobaculia bacterium
GCTGACGCCCCTTGTCACGCGTCTTCCCGGCCTCAAAGTGGTGCTCGAGCACGTCACCACTCGCCACGGCGTCGACTTCGTGCTCGGCGCTCCGGCCGGTGTCGCCGCCACGATCACTCCGCAGCACGTGCTGCTCAACCGCAACGACCTGCTGGTCGGGGGCGTCCGCCCACACCACTACTGTCTGCCCGTGCTCAAGCGCGAGGAGCACCGCCGGGCGGTGCTCGCCGCCGCCACCTCGGGCGACCCCAGGTTCTTCCTGGGAACCGACTCGGCGCCCCACGGACGTGCGACCAAGGAGACCGCCTGCGGCTGCGCCGGCTGTTTCTCGGCGCCGGTCGCCCTCGCCCTCTACGCCGAGGCCTTCGCCGCTGCCGATGCCCTCGACCGCCTCGAAGGCTTCGCTGCCTGCCACGGCGCCGACTTCTACGGCCTGCCTCGTTCCACCGCCACGATCACCCTGGTCGAGGCCGAGACCCCTGTGCCGGCGTCCTACCCCTTCGGCGACGACGTCGTCGTCCCGCTGCGCGCCGGCGCCGCAGTGGCCTGGCGCGTCGAGAGGCCGATCAGTACGTGTCGTGCGGGAGGTCGGTCAACCTGATCGGATACGGGCCGGGGTGCGGTTCGCGTTCGCGGGCGACCTCGAGGCTGACGACGACGCTCCCGGCCCGCGCCGCGCTTGCCCTCCCCGGGGCGTCGGCCAGCGGCCGTTCGAGGGACGTGGAGGGCGGCGGGCCGTCGAAGGGAGGTCAGGATCAGCCACCGGGTCTCAGGCGCCCGCTCGGAGCTCCCGCAGTCGTGCCGCAGCCTCCTCGGGCGTCTTGACACGGATGTTCCTGTAGCGGGCCTTGGCGGTCGTGAGCACCCGCGACACCCTCGCCATGGAGGGCAGCGACTCCGCCACGATCCGGATCACGGCGCTCGCCTTGTGCTGGTTGGTCAGCTCCACCAGTCGCTGGGCAACCTCCATGGCTTCGTCCGGGTAGGGCAGCAGCTGCCGCTGGTCGTTGACCAGGACGAAGCCCGGCTCGAGATTCGGGAGAAGCCGCAGGTACTCCCGCTCGAGCTCGAGCAGGTCGCCACGGGTCGCCAGACCGCGCTGTTCCATGTGGACCACATTGGCGCTCGAATCCACCTTCATCGAGAACGAGAAACCAGACATCGGATCCCCCTCAAGTGGTCGCCGACGAGGCCAGCCGCCGAGCTCTCACGAACCCGGGCATGGCGGGCAGCCGTTGTCGAGGACGATCATCCAGGCGCCGTCGGCCTCTCTGCGCCACACCGAGTTGAAGGTGCCGACCCGCTCTCCTGAGGGGTCGAACACGGGACCAGAGCTCAAGGCCAGGGCGCCCGACGCGATCACGACCACCTGCTCCGGCGCCCACGAGAAGGGCGCCTGCTCGCCCTCGTAGAACACCCGCCAGCCAGCCGCCACCGCCTCGCGGCCGCGGAGCACGGTGCGCCGGCCGACGAACACTGTTTCCTCGGCGAGGAAGGAGACGAAGCCGTCATGGTCGCGGTCGGCCATGGTCCGGGCGAACGCAGCCTCGACCGCACGCACCTCCTCTTCGAGTGCGTCGATGTCGGTTGCCCGTGCCACGGACGTCGCGAAGGTCAGCCCAGCCGCCACGCCGGCGGCCGCCATCCACCAGACGATCGTCCCGATCTCCCCAGCCATGGCGAACCTCCCTGAGGGTGTCCTGTGTCCACGATACCGGCCACCGATCCGGCTGTACACCGCGCGAGCGCCGCCTGCCGTCCGAACCCGAGCCCGAGACATCCTCGTCATGAGCCCGCCACCGGCGGACGTCACCGGTCGGTGAGTAGCTCGTCCAGGGCGGCGGCGAGATGGCGGTATTGGTCGAGGGAGTTGTAGAGCTGGGCCGAGATCCTCAGGACCCGGGGCGGATCGGGCAGCCAGGTGATGACCGGCGCCTCGATCCGGAAGCGCTCGAACAGTGTGTCCTGGACCGGGTCGAAGCCGAAGGGCGGCACGGTGCGGCCGTCGCCCGGCGGCAGGGGCACGGCGGCCAGTGAGCCCAACATCGAGGCCGGGGCGGGCTCGGCGATGCCGAGCCCGGCGCAGAGCAGGGACCGCGCCGTCTCGGCAAGGACCCGGTTGGCGCGGCGCACCGCCGGCCAGCCGCCGTCGAGCAGCGCTCCCATGACCTCGATGGCCGCGGGCACCGCGAGCCAGGCGGTCGGGTCGAAGGTCCCGGTCCAGTCGAACTCCCGCCGGAAGCGGTCCTCGGTTGCCGTCGCTCCGTGGGACACGACCAGCGGTCGCAGCCGCTCGCGCAGCTCGGGCCTGACCCACAGGAATCCCGCACCCTTTGGTGAGCACAACCACTTGTGGCAGTTTCCGGCGTACCAGTCGACGCCGAGGGTGGCGACGTCGAGAGCGACCATCCCTGGGGCGTGTGCGCCGTCGACCAGCACCGCAACACCGCGCGACCGGGCCTCCTGAGCGATCCGCGCGACCGGCAGCACGAGCCCGCTCGGTGAGGTCACGTGGTCGATGAGCAGAAGCCGGGTGCGCTCGCCGAGTCCGGCGACGACCGCCGCCACCGCCTCGTCTTCCGAGTCGATCGGGAACGGCAACCGCGCCACGACCGGCCTCGCTCCGGCGGCCCTGCAGCGATCGAACACGGCGTTGCGGCAGGCCGGGTACTCGTGGTCGGTGAGGAGCACCTCGTCGCCGTCGGCAAGCTCGACCGAGCGCAACACCGTGTTGACACCTGTGGTCGCGTTGGGCACCAGTGCCAGGTCCTCGGGCCGGGCGCCGACGAAGGCCGCCAGCGTCTCGAGCGTGCGCTCGAGCAGAGCGGGCAGGCGGCGCAGGAAGAAGCCCGTGGGATCGGCCTCGAGCTCGAGTCGCAGCCGGTGCTGGCGCTCCAATACGAGGCGGGGAGTGGCGCCGAAGGAGCCGTGGTTGAGCTGCACGACGCGCGGGTCCAGGGCCCAGTGGACGGCGAGGGCGGACGGCGAGGGCAGGTTCATGGCGCCAGTTTCCCTCATCTCGGCCCCGGTGGAACGGACCGGTGAAGATCGAGTTAAGATGGCGCCCGTCCTCGAGGGCCGGGGGGCCGCGTGGCAGCGCTGTGTGCGGAGGGTCTGTGGACGTCTTCCAGAAGTGCTTCGAGTGGCAGGAGGCTGACCGGGTTCGTCAGGCCGGGGTCTACCCCTACTTTCGGATGATCACCAGCGGCCAGGATCCGGAGGTGACGATCGACGGTCGCCGGGTGCTGATGCTCGGCTCGAACAACTACCTCGGACTCACCAGCCACCCGGAGATCAAGGCGGCGGCGGCGGCGGCTCTCGAGATCTACGGCTCGGGCACCGCCGGCTCACGTTTCCTCAACGGCACCCTCGACATTCACGTCCGGCTCGAGGAGAAGCTCGCTGCATTCATGGGCCGCCAGGCGGCGGTGACCTTCTCGACCGGCTTTCAGGTCAACCTCGGGGTCATCTCCAGCCTGCTCGACCGTCGCGACGTGGTCGTGCTCGACAGCCTCGACCACGCCTGCATCCTCGACGGCGCTCGGCTGTCCTTCGGCAAGGTGCTGAAGTTCTCGCACAACGACATGGCGGCGCTGGAGGAGCGGCTGCGCTCCGTGACCGACGGCGCCGGCATTCTGATTGTCGTCGACGGGGTGTTCTCGATGGAGGGCGACCTCGCCGACCTGCCCGGCATCGTGGCCTTGAAGCGCCGCTTCGGCGCCCGGCTGATGGTCGACGACGCGCACGGCATCGGGGTGATGGGGGCCAAGGGTCGTGGCACCGCCGAGCACTTCGGCGTCGAGGACGACGCAGACCTCGTCATGGGCACCTTCTCCAAGTCGCTCGCCGGGGTCGCCGGCTTTGT
>CAZKKP010000106.1:0-9967 GCA_964553295.1 uncultured Thermoanaerobaculia bacterium
CACAGCGATGGACAGCAGACGGATCGCGAAGCGCATGGCGCATTCTAGTTGCTGCCCGCTGATTCCTGACGGCTAGGAGCCTGTCGGAGAAGCCGACGAAGGCGAGAGTCGCGATGGCGCCCGCCGGCAGGGAAGGCGAAGGAGCCGCCCGCAGGCGTCGCCGAGCTCCCTTGAGGGCGGGTCGTGAAGCCTGACGCCGCCAGCGCGAGCCGCAGCCGGAGGGTTGCTCCGACAGGCTCCTAGCTGCCGGCGCCGGTCGTCGCGGCGAGGAAGCAAAGGCAGCGCCGCCGGGGCGAGTCGGGCCCGCCATCCTCGTACCCCTCGCACCGCGCATGCACCAGCTCCCGAATCCGCGCCAGGATCTGCTGGCGGGTCGGGGCGTCATTGGCCCAGGCGCGATATCGCCCTTCGAGGTCGCCGAGGTAGGCGTAGTTCCGGCCGGAGAAGGCGTCATCGAGGGTCAGCAGCTCGCCGAGGATCTCCTCCGAGGCCTCGAGGATCGCGTCTTCGGCGTCCGGAGTGAGCTCGATCATGCTCTGGAGGAAGCTGGCGCCCCAGCGGAACCTCGTCGAGCCGTGGCTGGCGCGGTCGTAGGCCATCCGGTGCCAGTACAGGGCACGCTCCGGGTCGTTCCCGGACATGGCGCCCAGGGTCGACATGAAGTAGTTGGGCGCCTCGGCAGCCACCATCATCTCGGTCAGCAGTTCCACCGCCTCGGCGTCGAGGCCGGACAACGACAGCAGCCAGGCCGCCATGTTGAGCACCGTCTGCAGCTCGCCCTCGTCGGTCACGTGGGCGCGGACCCAGTCGGCTCGCCCTCGGACGTGCTCGACGAGTTCCGGCGGCAGCGGCCCGTCCCGCGGACCGTCGATCCGTGCCAGCTCGAGCCTGGGCAGCAGCGCGTACAGCCGCTCGGTGGTCGAGAACTGCGGGTGCTCCTCCATGCCCCGGGCCGCCGTAAGCCATGCCTCGACGAGACCGGCCCGGGCGGGCCCGGGCGCCGGTGTGAGGAAGTCGACCGTGTCGGCGCTGCGCAGGGTGAGGAAGTGCTTGTTCACGACCCAGAGGTCGGCCCTGGAGAGCACCCCGAGCAGCCCGGAGAGCATCTCCCGACGCTGCTCCTCGTCGGGCACGGGTCTGTCCCTCGACGACCGGTCCTGGCAGCCCTCGGGATGGCCGGTCGAGGCGGCCATCGCGCTCTCCAGGGCGAGGGTCAGGAAGCGGGACCTGGCCATCTCGTAGACGGCTGGCGTTTGGAGGTAGAGGGTCAGGAAGCCCTCGAGCGTGCCTCGTGAGGCCATCGAGAGGCCGCGGTCCTGGGACCAGGAGTGGAAGGCGACGAGCTCGAGGTCCTGACGGTCGGCCTGCCCGGGGCCGACCCGTAGGACCTCGGCGAGAAGCTCGTGGACCGGTCGGAAGCGAGCGATCGCGGCGTCCAGAAGCTCGGCATAGCGGTCCACGGTCACGTCCGACGGCATCCGGAAGACCTCGACCCCGGAGGGGCTGAAGAGAACGACGGTCGGGTAGGAGCTGACGTCGAACCGCTCGCCCCAGATCTGGGCGCGTTCGGTGTCGCCGTCCAGGTAGACCGGGATGAAGTCGCGGATCCGCTCGGCGAACTCGGGTCTGGCGAAGATCTCGTTCTTGAGGTTGTGGCAGGGCGGGCACCAGACCGCTCCCCAGTAGAGGAACAGAGGCTTGCCGAGGCGGGCGGCCTGCTCGAACGCTTCCTCGACCCCGCCGGCGAACCAGGGCACGGCGTCCCCCTCGACCCGCGTCGGCGAGACCGTGACCGGATCGGAACAGGCGACGGCGAGACCGAGCGCGAGAAACATGACCACGGGTGCCGCACGGTGACGGACTCGGCGCATGGTTCGACTCTCCAGTTCTAAAGGTCTGTCGGCTCGTCGGGGCTGTGCCTTCGGCAATCGCCTCGGTCCCGGAGGACGACCACGGGTCAGTAGCGGTAGGTCAGCTGCAGGCGGATCGCCCGCGGGCGGATGCTCGACACCCGTACGGCGCGGTCGGAGTCCGGGGCGCCGACCGCGCCGCCGGGGAAGACCTGTAGATACGGGTCACTGTTGGTGAGGTTGTTGACGATCGCCTTGAGCTCCCAGGGGCCGGACAGGACGCCGAACGATGCATTCACCACATCCTGGGCGGGAATCGGCACGTTGCCGTCCTGGCGGTTGAAGCCCTCGGTGGTGGTCTCGTCCTTGTGCCAGTAGTTGGCCCGGGCGAAGCCGACCATCCGACTCGAGATCGCGAAGTCGTAGCCGAGGTCCAGCGACCATGAGTTCCTCGGCGTCCGCCGGAGCTTGTCGCCCTTCTCGATCAGCAGCCTGACGTCGTCGTAGATCCTCGCGTCCCTGGTGAACTCGTTGTCGTTGTAGGTGTAGCTGCCGGCCGCGTAGACGCCCCGGCCGAAGAGGTCCTGGGTCGTGATCTCGATCTCGAAGCCCTCGGCCTCGAGATCCGAGGCGTTGGCGGTGAAGGCGAACACCCCGATCTCGTCGAAGACGACGGACTGCACGTCCTCCCAGTCCATCCTGTAGACGGCCGCGTTGAGCTGCATGCGGTCCTCGAGCAGGCTCGACTTGACGCCGATCTCGTAGTTGACCAGGCGATCCGGGTCGAACCTCAGGAACTCGAGGGAGCTGTTCCAGTCCGGACCGACGAAGGGGTTGAAGCCCCCGATGCGGAAGCCCTCGGAGCGAGCGGCATAGGCCAGCACCCGCTCATGCAGCCGACCGGTGAGTTGGATCTTGTAGAAGCTGTCGTCGTTGCCGACCGTGCCGGTCTCCTGGCCGAAGCCGGTGCCCAGGAACACCGTGTCCTGGAAGTTCTCGACCTCCCAGTCGAAAAGACGCCCGCCGACCAGGAGCTGCCAGCGGTCGGTGAAGTCGTAGCTGACCTCGCCGAAGACCGCGCGCTCCAGGAGGTTCTCCGGACCACCGAGGTAGAACACCAGCATCCCGTCGCCGAGTGCCGGCGGCGTCGCCGAGGTCGGGTCCTGGACCTCGTAGGACTCGGTCAGGTCCACCTCCTGGAGATCGTCGTGGAACAGGCCGACAAGCCAGTTGAGCCGACCGCCGGCCTTCGACGCGAGCCGCAGCTCGTGGGTCCACGACTGCTGCTCGAGGATCGTGTCGGTCCTCGCCACCGGGATGAAGCCGAAGAAGCCGCGCTCGGCGTCGGAGTAGGTGTTCTCGAGGTCAAAGTAGGCGCCGGAGTAGCCCAGGGTCGCCCAGCCGAGGTCCGCGTCCACCAGCAGATTGACGAGGGCGTACTCCTGGTCGGCGGGGAGGCGGCTGAACGGGGCGTCGGTCGTGTAGGTGCCGAGCTCGGGCTGGAAGTAGCTGGGTGCGTCGGCGCTCAGGTCGCTGCCGTGGTAGATCGTCGTGATCGACACCTTGTCGGACGGTTGGTAGAGCATCGAAACCCGCCAGGCGGTCTCGCGGACGTCGTTGACATCCTCCTCGCCGGTGGCGATGTTGTCGACGTAGCCCTTCTCGTCGATGTGCTGAGCTGCGACCCTGAGACCCAGGATTCCTTCGGCCAGGGGCACGCTCACGAAGGCGGCGGTGCGTGAGCTGAAGCCGTCGGAGCTGCCGGTGGCGTAGAGTTCGGTCTCGACGCTGGCGCTGACCCGCGCGAGGTCCGGACGGCTCGAGCGGTAGGAGATCAGCCCGCCGATCGCCTGGGAGCCCCACAGGGTCCCCTGCGGTCCACGGAGCACCGAGATCTCGCCGATGTCGAACGGGCGGTAGTTGTTGCCGAACCTCGGTGCGCCGTCGAGGTACTGCGCGACCACCCCGACGGTGTTGTCGGCCACGGGGGACAGGCCGCGGATCGAGGCGACCTCCTTGCCGCGACCCGGGCCGCCGTTGTCGATGAAGTTGGTGCTCGGCACCTGGACGATGAAGTCGTCGAAGTCCACCACCTCGAGGCGCTCCAGCTTGCGCGAGTCGAAGGCCGTGAGACTGAGGGGCAGGCTCTGCGCATCGACCTCGCCCCTCTTGCTGGCGGTCACGAGGATCTCCCCCCGCATGACGGGTCGCTCCTCCCGCTGCACGTCCTCCTCGTCAGCGGCGCTCTCCGGCGTCTCAGGGAGCGGGACCTCGTCGAGGCCCTCCCGAGCGGCGCCGGCGCCTGCGGCAACGGGGTCGATGGCGGGATCGTCGGTCTGTGCCGGCGCTCCGGGCGCAACCAGCGCGACTCCTCCCGCGACGGCCAGGACGATGAGACGAACCTTCCAACTGTCCATGACGCCCCCTCCCTTCGGGTACCTCACGAAATCCGATCCGCCCGGGTGCTGGCCCGCGACGGCGGTGAGCCGAGCTGGTGTTTGCGGTGTCGTATCCACGGGACGGCGCCAGCCTCGAATTTCGTGCCGCAGGCCGGAGGTGGCAAGCGATATTCGACGAGCCGCAGTGGGGCTCGACGAACTGCCGCGGCCGGCGGACGAGCCGCACGCGGGGGCGAAGCTCGACGCGCTGCTGGCAGAGCGGGGTCTCGCTATCCACGCTGAGGAACCGCGCCCAGCAGCGAAGCTCGTCGGGTACCTGCCCGCGAGAACGCCCCCTCGCGAACGGTGTGCGGAGGGTGACGGGCAGGCGCCTACCGGGATTCCCGGGACGACAGCAGTGCCTCGCGAAAGCGCTCGCGGTAGCTGCGGCTGACGCGGAGCCGGCTGCCGTCCTCGAGCAGCACCTCGGCGTCGCCGTGCATGGTCCGGCGAAGCTCTCGAACGCGGTCCAGGCGCACGATGGTGCTGCGGTGGATGCGGCAGAACGACTGCGGGTCGAGGAGCCGCTCGAGCCCGCTGATGGTCTCCAGCAGGAGGTGGCGGCGGCCGCCGCAGTGCAGGGTGACGTAGTCCCGGGTGGCCTCGATCCAGTCCACCTCGGAGACCCGTACGAGCTGCTCGCCGGAGGCCGTCGGCACGAGGAGGAAGCTGAGCTGTCCCGGCGCGCGCGGCTCCGACTCCGGGAGCGAGGCCGGCTGGGGCTCGGCCTCGTGATCCACCAGGGGACCGACGAGGTCCCGGAGCTGGCTGACGACCGTCATCGCCCGGATCGTCCGCAGCCGGGCCCTGGAGCGCTCGAGAGCCCTGGTGAACCGTTCCTGGTCGACGGGCTTGAGCAGGTAGTCGGTGACGCTGGCGTCGAAGGCCGCCAGGGCGTGCTCCTCATGGGCGGTCACCAGGACCACGGCGGGTACGCGGTCCGGGCCGATCCGGCGCAGCATCTGCAGGCCGTTCATGCCCGGCATCTGGACGTCGAGGAAGAGCAGGTCCGGCGCCTCCCGAGCGATCGCGTCGATCGCCTCCAGGGCGGTGGCGTGCTCCCCGACCACCTCGACGTCCGCCTCTGTGGCCAGGCGCAGCCGAATGCCTTCCCGGGCCAGCGGCTCGTCGTCAACGATCATCGCCCGGATCTTCACGGGGGGCTCCCCGCCCGGACGGGCTGCGGGATCCCATCGGGCACATCGTCGCGGGCTGACGAGGCGGCGTACCAGGCCGGGATCTCGACGGCCGCCATCACTCGACCGCCTTCCAGCTGGCCGATGACGAGATCGTGATCGTGGCCGTACAGCGCCTGCAGCCGTCGGCGCGTGTTGGACAGCCCGATCCGAGAGGCGGCCCGGTCCTGCCAGTCTCCGGCGAGGCCCGGACCGTCGTTGAGCACCTCCACCCGCAGCCTCCCCGAGGCGAGCGCAGCACTGATCGCGACGCTACCCCCATTCGAGGACACCGCGACACCGTGTCGGATTGCGTTCTCGACCAGGGGCTGGAGGAGAAGCACCGGCACCAGCACGTCGTCGCAGCCGGGAGCGATCTCCCAGGCCACCACCAGCCGGTCGCCCCAGCGCGCCTGCTCGACGTCGAGGTACTTCTCGAGCAGGTCGACCTCGGCGCGGAGGGGCGTCAGGTGGTCGCGGTCGGCGCGCAGAATCGCCCGGAGGTAGCCGGCCAGCGAGGCCACCATCCGCTGGGCGGCCGCGGGGTCCTGACGAAGGATCAGCGTGGACAGACCGTTGAGTGCGTTGAACAGGAAGTGCGGCTGCAGCTGCTGGTTGAGGAGGTGCATCTGGGCGCGGACGACCTCGGCCTCCCGTCGCGCGGCCTCCACCTGCTGCTGCTGGAGCCGCCGCTCGGAGTCGAACACGTGGACCGCGCCGAGAATCAGCCAGTAGCTGAAGACGTAGAGGTGGAGCGTGGTGCTGTTCACCAGGGACCACATCCAGTGGGTCCATCCCCGCAACCGGGAGTCGAAGGGTGCGGTCATCGAGAACCACAGCGAGGCGAGCACGACGACCACCGCCGCGGTCAGGAGGCTCGCCGCCAAATGGAGTGCGACGGTCTGCGCCCGGCGGTCGCCGCGGATCGGCGCTCTGCGCACCAGGCGGGTGACGGCGGGAGTGATGGCCGCCCAGATCCACCAGACGGGCAGGGCGTGCAGCGCAGCGTCGAGAATCGTGACGCCCGAACCCTCGGCGCGGCCGATCTCGTGGACCTGCAGCGTGTACAACAGTCCGGGCAGGGTCCAGGCGGCGAAGATGAAGCCCGCGAGCGCGACCCGGGAGAGCCGGCGGGGCGCCCGGGGCGCCGCCTGGGCGTCGGCCTGGGTCAACAGGCCCGGGGCGTGCCGGTCGCCGTCGCCATGCATCCTTCGAAGCTACCGCCCCGGGGCGATCCGCGCAACAGCTTCGCTCGGCAGGCTCTTCCAGCCCTCGACTCCGCGGATCTCGCCCATGGTCTGGTAGGCCAGGGCGGTCGGGTCCGAGATGGTCAGCTCCTCGCCCTCGAAGCCCTTGCGGTCCACCGGTAAGTGGTGGACGCCGCCTGCTGCGTCGACGGCCGCGACGTGCAGCCTGACCACCTGCTCCTAAGCCGAGCCGCTCGGGAACGACTCGAGCTAAACTGCGGCATGCCCAGCGAACACGCGCCCGAGCCGGACGAGCTGTCCGGGGCCACCAGGGTCGAGGACGCTGCCGAGAACCTCTGCGGCCTGCCCGCGCTGCTCGGCATCGCCGACGACCCGGACTGAGGCGCGATGGGACGTCGGACCTCGACCCGGTTCTCGCTCGGCCGGCGACCCGGCGCTGTAATCGGCGTCCTGCTGTCGGTCGCGGCGTGCGGGCCGTCGAAGCCGGATGTCGTGTGGGTCCCGGGCGAGGGCTTCGGCGCTGTCTTGAGCATCTCCGCCGACCTCCCGGACGGGCGCCCGCTCGGGGTAGGTGAGGAGCTGGTCCTGCACGCCACCCGCAGCAGCGGGCCATGGCAGGAGGTGCTCTCCGACACGCTGGCGGACGACGCCTGCTGGCTGGTCCACCCGCCGGCGCCCGTGGAGACGGAGGTCCAGGCGACCGTGCGCTGGATGGTGGATCCCGCCGGCGACGCGGCCTTCAACCTGCCCCGCCTTCACGACCTGTTCTCTCGCAGTGTGACCTTCTCCAAGGCCGGCGCCTACCGCCTCTGGGCGGCGGACACGATATGGTGCGGAGACCCGGTTCGCAGCGAGACGATCGTGGTGGTGGTAGGCCCGGCCGCCGAGCTCTCCGAGAAGGAGGATCCGAGACAAGTTCAGACAGGGCCGCCATCGGCAGGAGATGCCTGAGGTCGTCGGATCTCGCCCCGCCTTCACGCGCCAGGGGCCGAACGGCCGGGCCCTCAGCGTGATCGGTCCGCATGCCCAGACCTTGGAGGTGGGCGCCGATTTCGGAATGCTCCCTCAGCCGGTCCGGGTTCACCAGGAGTAAAGGGAGGATGCATGTGGAAGGCGATCTCGACCCTTCTCGTGATGTGCGCGGTGGGAGCTCCGCTCATGGCCACTGAGACGCCCGGCTTCAGGGTGGTAGAGGAGCACGGCGCCGTCCAGGTGCGCGACTACGACGCCCTGGTCGTGGTGGAGACCGTGGTCGACGCGGCCTTCGAGGATGCCGGCGGCATCGCCTTCCGAAGGCTCTTCGACTACATCTCCGGAGCCAATGAGGCGCGGCGGAAGATCGCCATGACGGCGCCGGTGATCCAGGAGCCCGCTGCCCTCGAGACCGCCTCGCCCGCGGTTCTGGACAACGGCGGCGAGGGCTGGCGGATCGCCTTCCTGCTGCCCTCGGACATCGCCTGGGAAGATGCTCCCGTACCGAGAGATGGGCGCGTCGAGCTGCGCCGGATTCCGCCACGCCGCCTGGCCGCGATCCGCTTCTCCGGCGCCTGGTCAGAGGAGCGCTTCGAGGTCCACCACCGCAGACTCGCCCAGCTCATCGCCGACCGCGGCTGGCGGATCGTCGGCGAACCCGTGTACGCCCGCTACAACGCCCCGTTCACCCCGTCGTTCATGCGCCGCAACGAAGTGCTCATCCCGATCGCAGCGGTCGACCCCTCGTAGACGGTCTTCCAGGGCGTGGACCGGCGGCTGGTTCGCCGTTACACGGTTGGGCTCCGGTACGATTCAGCGAGGGATCAGGTGGAGACCTGTGTTGCAGTGGCGGCCAAGCCGTGTTGGTCATTGCGGAGGGTTGATGTCCGAGAACGACGAGCGGCGCGCGGCGGAGGTGGTGGCTCAGGTCTGGAACGAGCTCGAGATCGGCCTTCTGGAGGGTCTGCTCGACGATCGGGTGCGGTACCGGTCGCTCGGGGTCGAGATGGTGCTCGAGGGTCGCGGCGAGGTGCTCGCCCATCTCGAGCGCAAGATGGAGCTGATCGGCCTGGTCGGGGAGGAGGCGCGGATCGTGGCCCAGCTCGCTCGGGTCCGGCACGGCGGTGTCACCCGGTGGGTCGCGCTGTCGAGCCAGGGGAGCATGCCCCGGTCGGCGGTGTTCCTGCCCACCGTCGACGAGGCCGGCCTGATCGTGTCCATCGAGGTGCTGACCGATGCCGAGACGCTCGCGGCGGTGCTCCCCGTGGAGGCGCCGTCGTGAGCCAGGAAGGACGCGACCGATGCTGCCACTGAGGTTCGACCCGGAGATCCTGAGCTCGCTGCCGGTTGTTGACGCGGCGACGGTGGCGAGGGTGCGGTCGGTGCTGTCCGCGGTTCGCGACCGGCGGGTGCTGCCCCAGCTCGCGGCCCTTCCCGGCGCCGACCCGGTGCGACTGGCCCGGGTGTCGGAGCGGACCACGGTGGAACGCCTCGAGGATCCGACCGCGAGCCTGCCCCTGGTCAGCCTGACGACCCTCGACGACCACGTCTGGAGCCTGCGTCTCCACGAGCGGATCTTCGACTACATCGCCTTCGGCCTGCCGCTGGACCCGACGGCCTGGTCTGCGGCGGACAGCCAGGAGGCGCGCAAGGTGCTGGCTCTGGCCGAGCTGATCCTCCGCCACGAGCTCGAGCACGCTCTGTTCGAGGGACGCGAGGAGCACGAGGTAGTGCTCAACGACCTCCGTTTCGTCCGGCGTCGGCGGCTCGAGGAGCCGAGGTTCCACGAGGCCCTGCTCGAGGTGCTCGGTGACAAGACCAACGGGCTCGACGGCGTCGGTTATCTCGGCCTCTTCGAGTTCGAGCCGGAGTCGCCGCGCGCCCTGGCGCAGGTCCAGGAGATGGTGGCGGCGCACACCGCGGTCGTCACCGGGCTTGCCGCCGAGCTGCTCGAAGGGGTGGCGCGGGTGGCCTCGACGTCCTTCGTCCAGGCGGTGCTGGACGGATGTGTCGAGCGTGCCCGCGACACCACGCAGCCGGTTGCCGAGCGGGCGCGCATGCTCGGCCGGGTGCGGACGGTGCTGGCGGACGCCGCGGCGAGCGACCGGAATCGCCTGCGGGCCCTCTTCGGGGGCCTCGCCGCCCGGTGGGGCGGCGCGGAGCTGCTCGCCGACCTCGAGCTCGAGCCGCCGAGGGTTGCCGGCGGCGACCCCGAGGCGGAGCTGACGAGTCTGACCGAGCAGCTCGAGCGGACCCGGCCGAGGCGGACGCCGGCGAGCCCGGAGCGCCTGACCCAAGATTCGGTGCGCGAGCCGACCCTCGAG
>CAZKKP010000107.1:0-9962 GCA_964553295.1 uncultured Thermoanaerobaculia bacterium
GAGCTCGGCCAGCACGGCGGCCGCCGACTCGGGGCGGGCCTCCGGGCGGGGCTCGGTGAGCCGGGTGATCAGCCGTGCCAGCCGTGGCGGGGTGTCGGCACGCTCGAGCAGGGGGTCGGGCACGCGGCTGCGGACGTGCTGCAGTGCGACGGCGAGGGGAGAGTCGCCGGAGAAGGGCGGCCGACCGACCAGCAGCTCGTAGCCGATCACGCCGAGGGCGTAGAGGTCGGAGCGCTGGTCGGCGGTGGCGCCGTCGACCTGCTCCGGGGCCATGTAGTCGGGCGTGCCGAGGATCGTCCCGGTGGCGGTCAGGCCGGTGGACTCCGGGGTCTTGGCGAGGCCGAAGTCGAGCAGCTTGACGGCGCCTTCTGGGGTGACGATGACGTTCTGCGGCTTGAGGTCGCGGTGGACGATGCCGCCGGCGTGGACCGCCGCCAGCGCCGAGGCGATGCCCTCGAGCAGTGCGCCGGTCTCGTCGAAGGGCAGGGGCGCGGCGGCCGCGACCCGCTGCTTGAGGGTTTCGCCCGGGACCAGCTCCATCACCAGGCAGTGGTGATCGCCGAGGTCGAGCAGCTCCTCGACCCGGACGATGTTGGGATGGCGCAGGTCGCGGGCGAGGCGCAGCTCCCGCTCCATGCGGCTGCGCAGGCCGCGGTCCGTCCCTGCCGAGGGCATGAGCTTGAGGGCGACCTTGGAGCTCGAGCCCACGTCGTCGGCCTGGAAGACCGTCGAGAAGCCGCCGCGGCCGAGGTAACGGGTCACCCGGTAGCGGCCGCCGATTACGGCGCCGACTTCGAGGCGGCTGGAGGCGGCGTCGAGGCGGAGACGTGCCGTAGGTGTCGAGCCGATGGTCAGCTCGCCCGTCTCGGCTTCTCGCGGGTCGACCACGCCAGATCCTACGGAGACGGCATGGCCGCCGTTGCGGTCATCCCCCGGCACTGTGAGCGCTCCTCACAGGATGCTAGTCCAGGGGTGAGCTGCGATCAACCGGCGCCGGCGAGCGCTCCGGTGACGAGGGTTCCGGACGGGCACGTCCCTTGCTGAGACCTCGGGCATGGCACACCACGCGCTTGCCGGACTGCAGGCTGCCCACGTCATCCGGGTGCTCGCCGCCGGCCGCCGCTTCGGCCGCCCGCTGCTCGCATCGTTCGCCGCCGCCGCGGCGGTCGACGCGGCGCCGGAGGTTCGCCGTCTGGCCGCCTCCCTGGCCGCGAGCGACGACACCGAGCTTCTCGACGGCGTCGAGCGCGCCCTCACCGCGGGCCGCGACCGGCCGGCGGCCGCCATGCTGACCGCCCTGCGCCGGGCCGGTCTGCCCGCCGAGGGGCTCGACGAGCTCGCCCGGTGGCTGATCGGCCGTGCCACGAGCCGGGCGTCGGTGGGACGAGCGCTGATCTACCCGTTGGCGGTGCTCGCGGTCACGGTCGCCGTCCATGCCCTCGTGCTGCCGCGGGTGATGTGGGTCTTCGGCGTGCTTTTCGAGGGTCTCGGGGCCCGCCTGCCGTGGCTCACGCGGGCGGTTCTGTTCGCCTATGGTTTCGGCGATCCCGGTCCTCGCTTCCTGATTCCCGTGCTCTGGTTGGGGGTGCTCTGCGCGCTCGGGACCGGGCTGGCGATTCTCGCGACGTTGAAAAACACATTGGGAGACCTCACTCGCCGCCGACGCGGTCGAAAACCCGACCCTCCGCTCGCGTCTGGCCGAGCTGGTAGTGGTCGCGGAGGGGGGTGAGGGCGTCGGTGAGCTGCTGCGGCGCAGCACTGCGCTCCCGGCCGCGGTCGGCTGGCGGTTGTGGTCGGCCTACTACCGCTCCGCCCTGGCCGACGAGCTCGGCGAGGTCGCCCGCGACTGCGAGCGCGAGGTGGCGGTGCAGGCCGAGGGGGCGACCGCCGGGTTCAGGGCGCTGGCGGGCGTGCTGGTGGCAGTGTCTCTCGTCCCGGTGCCGATCGCAGTCGTCGCCATGTACATGCCGATGTTCACCCTGATCTCCCAGATCGGCTGAGGAGCACACGATGGCCGAGAACTTCCCGACCTTCACGCGCCTGATCACCGCCGCCCCTGGGGCGCTCCGCGGCCTCGTCTCCTGGCTGCTGATGCTGCCGCCGTTGCGTGGCCTGGTGTTCGACCCCTACCTGCTGCTCCGCGAGCTGGGCTCGATGCTGCGCTCGGGGTTGCCGCTGCCGCGGGCCTTCGAGGCCCTTGCGGTCGACCAGCCGCCTCCGGTCCAACGCCGCCTCAGGGGCTGCCTGCGTCGGCTCGAAGGGGGAGAGCCGCTGTCGGCGGCGGTGGCCGAGCTGCCGTCGGGCTGGTACCCGCCGACCCTCGGGGCGATGGTCGAGGCCGCCGAACGCGCCGGCACCCTGCCGGAGCTGCTCGACGAGCTGGCCTCCGAGATGCGCGACACGGCCTCTCTCGAGCGCCGGGTCGCCACGAGCCTGACCTACCCCCTGGTGGTGCTCGGATTCGCGAGCGTCATCCTCGGGGTGATCGTGGCCAAGGCGATGCCGGTCTACGCCTGGATCTACGAGCGCCTCGGCGCCGACATGCCGTTCATCGCCGGCGTGCTGATCCGCTGGGGCGGGCCGTGGGTGAGCCCGGTGCTGCTGGTCTGCTTCGCGCTGACGGTGCTGATGACCTTCGCCGTGCGTCAGCCGCACCGTTTCGGAGCGATCGGTCGCGGCCTGCGCCGGATGGTGCGGACGCTTCCGGTCGGCCGCCAGCTCTACCGCGCCTCGGTGGAGCTTCGTTTCGCGCGCCTGCTGCGCCTCCTGCTGTCGGGCGGCGTGCCGTTGCCCGAGGCCCTCGAGCTCTGCCAGCGCGCCCTCGGCGACGACCGCGCCGGCGCTGAGATCGTGGCGGCGGCGCGCCGCATCCGGAGTGGCGAGGCGCCCTCCGCCGCGCTCGCCGGGCTCGGCTTCCTGTCGCCGTCCTTTCTGTGGTTTCTCGAGGGCAGCGAGCGGCGCGGCGACTTCCTGGAGCTGGTCCGGGCGATGTGCGAGACCGCCGAGGAGCGCCTCGAGATCTGGCTCGGCGTGGCCCACCGGCTGGTCGAACCGACGGTCATCGTCGTCCTCGGGCTGGTGATCGGTACCGTCGTCGTGGGCTGCTACCAGCCGATGTTCGACGTCATCCGGCTGGTGGGGCACGGCTGATGCGGCGCGTCGCCGTCCCGGACGTCACCCCCGACCCGGCCGCCGAGCTGCTCGCCCGGGCGGTCCAGCTGCGGGCGAGCGACCTGCACCTCGACCCGGCGGGGGACGGGCTGGCGATCCGGGCCCGGGTGGACGGCCGCTTCGTGTCCCTGCAGATTCTCGACGGGCCTGCCGGCCGCCGCCTCGTCGGCCGCCTCAAGGTGATGGCCGAGCTCATGGTTTACCGCACCGACGTGCCCCAGGAGGGGCGGCTGTCCCTCGCCGACGGACGGGAGGCGCGGTTCGCGGTGATCCCGACCCTCGCCGGCGAGAAGGCCACGATCCGCCTGTTCGACGTCGAGCACCGGCACCGGCTGGTGGCGGATCTCGGTCTCGGCGACGGCGTCGCCTCCTGGTTGCGCGAGCGGCTGGCCGAGCGCGACGGGCTGCTGCTGGTGGTAGGCCCCTCCGGCTCGGGCAAGACCACGACGCTCTATGCCGCCCTCGCCGAGATCGCCGCCACCCGCGGCGACTACAGCCACCTGACCTCGATCGAGGATCCTGTCGAGCGGCGCATCCCGGGGGTGTCGCAGGTCCAGGTCGACCCGCTGCGCGGCCTCGACTTCGCTGCCGGGCTCAAGTTCCTGCTCCGCCAGGATCCCGAGGTGGTGATGGTGGGCGAGATCCGCGACGCCGAGACGGCGCGGGTCGCGGTACGGGCGGGCATGACCGGTCACCTGGTGCTCTCGACCCTGCACTGCGGGCACGCCGCCGAGGCGCGGCCGAGGCTTCTCGAGATGGGCGTCGAGGGCTACGCTCTCGACCTCGCGCTGCGCGGCGTGCTCGCCCAGCGGCTGCTGCGCCGGGTCTGTGGGGGCTGCGGCGGAGTCGGCTGCGAGGACTGCCTGGGCACCGGCGCCCGCGGCCGGGTGGCGGTGGCGGAGGTGGCTGGGGCCGACGGCTCGGTGGTCGGCGAGGATCTCCCGGCACGGGCGAGGGCGCTGGTCGCAACCGGCGTCGTGACCGCCGACGAGGCGGCCCGGGTGCTCGGCCGGAGTCCGGCTCTGGCGACGGTACGGGAGGTGGACCGTGTATCGTGAGCGTGGGATCTCACTGCTCGAGAACATCGCCGCCCTCGCCCTGGTCGGCATGGCGGTGCTCGTGCTGACCTCGGTCACCGCCGTCGCCCCCCAGACCCGGGAGCGGGTTGAGGTCCAGCGGTCGATGCTGCGCTCGGCCGAGGCGGCGATCGAGGGCGTCCGTGCCGGAGCGACGCCCCTTGCGAGCGGCCCGGTGACGGTGGACATAGGCGTCGCCTGGCCGGTGACGGTGCGGCTGGAGGTGTCGCCGGCAGGCGTCCCCGGGCTGTGGCGGGTCGAGGCGGTCGCGCGCGCCGAGGTTCGCGGTCAGCGGCTCGAGAGGCGGCTGTCGACCCAGGTGTGGAGGGTGTCATGAGGCGCCCGAGGCCGTGCGGCTTCACCCTGGTCGAGGTGCTCGCGGCGCTCGCGATCGCCGGCATTGCCGGGGTGCTCGCCCTCGAGGTCTGGGACCTTTCGGCGACCCAGCTCGGCTTTGTTCAGCGGGCGGTTCAGGATCCACCCGCGGCGCACGTGCTCGCCCGGCTGCGGGACGACCTCACGTCGGCGCGGTCCGTGGAGGTTGCCGACAGCGGCCGCGGCCTGGAGCTGGTCCTCGCCGCCGGCGGCGAGGTCGAGTGGCGACAGCAACGCGGCCGGCTGTTGCGCCGTGAGACGCCGCCGGGAGCGGCGAGCTTCGAGTCGGCCTTCGAGCTGAAGCTGACGCGCTCGAGCTTCCGCGAGATCTCGCCCGGCCTGGTCGAGGTCCGGCTGGTGCGGCGGGTCGCCGCCGACAACCTCCTCGCTGTTGGTGGCGCCCTCGCCGCCGACCGCCGGGAGCTGCGGGTCGAGGCGCTGCGGGTCGCCGTCCGCGGCGCCCGGGGAGGTGGCTGGTGAGACACGGTGAACGCGGCTTCACGGTGCTGCTCGGCATCATCGCCATGGTCCTCGCCGCCATGGCCGCGGCCATGGTCCTTGAGCTCGTCCACCACGATGTCGGCGAGCTCCGCCTCGAGGAGCGCAGCGCGACGCTGATCGCGCTGACCGACGCCGCCCTCGCCGAGACCCTCGCCCGGCTCGCGGCGGATCCAGCAACGACCGGCCTCGCGCCACGAACCCTCGGCCAGGGTCGCATCTCGAGCACCGTCGAGCGTCGCGGCGATGGGGTGCGGGTCCGTGCCCGCGCCGAGTCTGCCGGCTGGCAGGCCCTCCTCGAGGCCGAGGGCGCCCTCGCCGCCGGCCCGCCCCGAGTCACCTCCTGGCGCCGCTCCCACGGTCCGGCTCGTCGTCGAGTCGCCTGATTCGGGAGGTGGTTGAGCGGTCGGCTCAGAACCGGAAGCGCACGAACAGGCTGACGTCGTTGACGTCCATCGCGTCTCGGCGCCACGATGCACCGCCCGGTCGATGTCGAGATCTGCGACATCCGCTGCCGCCCCGCGAGGGCCGTGCGCAGTCATCGTTTGGACGGAGAATGTCCCCGACGAGACGGCTGCTTGTCATCGTCATCGCGGGCATCGCCCTGTCGGTCGCCAGCGACCCCAGGTCAGACGTTGTCGGCACTGTCGGCTCTGTCTGACCAGTTGTGTGCGCGTGGCCGGGCGTGGCGGCCAGCGGATCGACGGATGCGAGGCGCTCCCGATGACAGGCTCCCCTACGGTTCAACCGCGGTGACGCTCTGCGGGCGAGCCGGCCGGGCGAGAGGGTGGGCGCCGTACGTGAGGCGCCTCCACAGCCACTCCAGGGGCCCGTAGCGGAACCGCGCCAGCCAGGCGGAGGCGAACGGGACGAGCAGCGACCACACCGCGACCACGACCAGCAGCTGACCCCATCGCGGGACCTGTCCGTACAGGCCGAAGCCGTGGCCGAAGAAGAGCGTGGTGCAGATGACGGTCTGCAGGATGTAGCAGGTGAAAGCCATCCGACCGACCGGCGCGAGGGATCGAGCGAACCGTCCTGTCGGCCGGGACCGGTACACGAGCATGACGAGGGCGACCCAGGCGAGGGCGGTGGCGAGCGACCCCCAGTAGTTGAACAGCGTCCCACCGTACATCGAGTACTCCGCGGCGAAGCCGTGGGCGAAGTGCTGCCACGCCCCCCACCCGGTCAGGGCGAGGCCGAGGGGTAGGCCGACCGCCAGCATGACGCGGTAGAACCGGTCGGACCGTTCGGCTGAGAACACACCGAGCTTCATCAGCCCCATGCCGAGCACCATCAGGCCGCCGATCCGCCAGAACGCCCAGATGAGGTAGACGAAGGTGTGGAGCATCAGGCCGTCAGGCACTCGCAGCGACATCTGCTCCAGCCAGCCGCTGCGGTACACCTCCAGCCGGTGCTGGACCAGCTCCGGTGGCGGCGTCCAGAAGGCGAGGGTGCCCTCGCGTGCCTCCGGCGGCCAGTACGGCAGCGACCACTGGAAGAAGCCGTAGAGCGCGGTGCCGGCGAGGAGCAGGACGAGCGCGCAGATGATCAGAGTCCTCGGCTGCAGCCGATGCAGCGGGTAGATCAGCATCCCGGTCATCGCGTACCAGACCAGGATGTCGCCGGTCCACAGGCCGTAGGCGTGCAGGATGCCGAAGCCGAGCAGGCCGAGCATACGGCGGTAGTGGACCCGTCCCGGGCGCGCACCCCGCGCCTCCATCCGTCCGGCCATGAGGGCGATCCCGGCGCCGAACAGCATCGAGAAGATCGCCATGAACTTCAGGTCCGCCAGGAGGTGGGATCCGAGCCAGACCCCGAGGTTGACTCCGGTCAGGTCGCCCCACACGGTCGGGTTGAAGTAGGCCGGGTCCGGCATCGAGAACGCCTGGACGTTCATCACCAGGATGACGAGCACCGCGAACCCGCGCAGGACGTCGAGCGACCCGATGCGCTCTCCCGCCGCGACCGGCGCCTTCTCCTCGGGTGGTGTCGATCCGGGAATGTCCGCCGTCATGTCTCCTCCCCTTGCTCCAGCCGCTTCAGTTGGTGGCGCCCTGCAGGATGGGCCATCCGCTCGGGCGCCCGTCGAACAGGGTTCTGAGCTGCATCAGGAAGACGGTCGCCGTGGGCTCGCCGGCGCGAAAGGCACGGGGCGCAGGAACACCGCCGCACCCGTCGCCACAGCGGCCGGCGCTGCATCCGCGGTCACGGTCGGTCGATGCCGACCCCACCGCCGCTCGGCCACGTTTCCCCCTCTCGAGGAGGTTTTACGCGCACGCTCGCCCCCGGGTTGCCGCAGGATCCTCCGGCGGCCGGGGCTCCTGACGATGTCGCCAGAACCGTGGAGCCGCGCCATGAAGCCCGCATGAAGCGCGACCTTGACCGCCGACGAAGCCCTGGAAGTAGCGTTGTGCTTTGGCTGGATTGACGGCCAGATCCAAAGCCTCGGGACCAGGGAGTATCGCAAACGATTCACGCCGCGAAGAAAGCGGAGTGCCTGGTCCGAGCGCAACCGAAAGCTGGCCCGAAGACTGGTTGAAGAGGGGGCCATGACGGCCGCGGGCGGCGGAAGCGCCCGCACGCAGGCCCAGCGCAGAGTACCCGCACCGGTACAGGGACAGCGTCAGCGACCAGGGGCAAGGTCAGCGATCAGGCCCGGCGATCAGCTGGCCGGCATGTTCCTGGATGCTCGAGCCAGGGGTCCTGTGCGATAGAGTAGGGCCATGACCAGCTCGAGTGTGCAGACGATCATCCAGGCCCTCAACGAGGCAGATGTCCGCTACCTTGTGGTGGGTGGATTGGCCGTGGTCGCGCACGGTCACGTGCGATTTACGGCCGACGTCGACCTCGTCCTGGACCTCGAAGAGGAGAACCTCCGTCGCGCGATGGAGGTCTTCGCCAGCCTGGGGTTTCGGCCCCGGGCGCCGGTGCCGCTCCGACAGTTCGCCGACAGCGAGGTCCGCCAGCGGTGGATCAGGGACAAGGGGCTCACCGTGTTTTCCCTGTTCAGCGATAGCCACCCGCTCACCGAGGTCGACCTTTTCGTTGCCGACCCGTTCGGATTCGACGAGGTGTACGCGCGTCGGGTCACCATGGCCGTCGCGCCGGGCGTCGAGGCGACGTTTGTCGGCTTGAGCGATCTGCTTGCGATGAAGAAGGCCGCGGGCCGGCCGCAGGATCTTGCCGACATCGAGCAGCTCGAGGACCTGAGTTGAGAGCATGACGACGACTGAGAGAAGTGTCGTCGAGCCGGCCTTCGACGAGTGGGGGTGGAAGTCCCACGAGAAGGCGCAGCGGCGGCGCTATGCGCGGATGCCCCTCGCTGCCAAGATCGCCTGGCTCGAAGAGGCACAGCGGATGGTGCTCGTGATGGAGCAGCAGCGCCCAGGAGCCCGCGACCGAGCTGCCGAGCTCGACTCAGAGGACAGCCCATAGGACCCCAGTTGGTCATGACGGGACTTGGTCACAACGGGAGGGATGTAAGGGCTCGCGCAAGAATATGTCGAGCATCTCGCATCCCATCTGCACCACATCTTCGGCCCGCCCTCACTCGCGAAATCCTCAACGTGGGCAAGGCTACGCCTCCGGTTTCGCTCGATCGGGCAAACCAGATCTGTGGCACAGTTGGGCGCGACTCCGCCCAACCTATTCCTGCGCGGGCCCTATACGTCGGCTGAGGGCGCGCACCGCCATTTTCGAAGCAGGGTGTCGACGAGAAACCACGCGAGCCTCTCGACGCAACAGCCTGGCGATGAGGTAGGCGCGCGGCGCTGCTGGACGCATCGAGTCCGAGATGGCGGGCTCAGGGATGCGGAGCCGGGGCTGCGCCCACCTCGCGGTTTCTCTCGATGCTCATCAGCATGCGCTCAACCACCTCGGCGGCCTCGGCTCGGCATGGCTTCGGCGCTGCCGTGACGCCACCCAGGACCATGTGCGCCTTCTGGGTTTCGGCAGCGGAGGGGAAGAGCGCTGTGTAGCTGGTGGTGTCACCCATGCGGGCCCGCTGGACGAACATGGTTCGCCCCTCCATGTTCTTCTCCAGGATCGCATCGGTCAGCGGCTGCTTCCGCCAGACCTCCACCAGCCCGGCCGGGTTGTCCATGGTGTCGCTGTTCTGCATGAGCCGGAGAACGAACTCGTCGATGCCCTTGCCGTCGACGTTCAGGGTGATGTCGGCCACGGCGGTGTTGCCCGTGAACTGTTCCTTCACGGTGAACCCTTCCGGGATCTCGAAGGTGAAGAAGAACGGCCTTCCCGCGGTGTCGTGGCGCACGAACCTCGCCTGAAGGGGTGCGCACGGATGCTCGCTCGCTGACCCAGGGGTAGCCCGGCGCGGTTCACTTCTGGTTGTCTCTGTTTCTGCCGGCGGCGTGCTTGCCACGGGTCTCGTTGCCTCAGGTCCTCCGCAGGCGGCAAGGCACACGGGGAGAAGCAAGATCATCTTCAGAACCTTCATACATGCCTCCCTTTGTGGTGAGGCTGGAAGCATAGCAGGACCTCCGAAGCCCGGGCGCCTCGGCGGCCCAGGGAATCTGCCGGCAATCTGGTTGGTTGCCGGTGGCACAATGTCCCTCAACAGAAGAGAGTTGTTGCAGCGGCTGTCGTTGATCACTGGCGCCTGGGCGATAGCAGGCGGGACGTCGTGGTGTGTCTTTGGTCCGCCGAGCCGCAGGGAAGATGGCGGCGCGCTGCCGTTTGCAGTCTGGCGGGAGATGCGCGAGGCCCTGCGCAGGAGTCCGGATCACCTCGCGGGGCGCGCCGACCGTCTGGTCCAGGACCTGTAGTACCGCATCGCCACCTGGGTGGTCGAGCTGCCGCCGCTCCGCCACCGGCGTGCCG
>CAZKKP010000108.1:0-1647 GCA_964553295.1 uncultured Thermoanaerobaculia bacterium
TCCGTTTCGCGACCCGGGTGGTCAACCGCGGCATGCTCTGCCACGTCTCGAACCGCGGCGTCACCGGCATCGGCCAGTTCGGGCTGACAGGCCCCTCCGGCGAGACCGGCGCGGCAGACCGGAGAATCCGGGACATGTGCATACCGCTGCACGAGCCGTCGGTGTTCATGGAGGTGCTCGAGACCATGCACTCGTTCCGCGGCCCGCTCCGCCGGTGCCGCGCCAACGACGAGCTGGTCCGGGTGCTCGGCGGCCCGCCTCCCGCCGAGGTCGTGGTCATTCCGATCATCGTCGACGGCATGATTGCCGGCATGTTCTACGGGGACAACGCGCCCGAAGACCAGCCGATCGGCGCCATCCACGCCCTCGAGCTGCTCATGATCGAGGCCGGCCTCGCCATGGAGAAGACGCTCCTGAGGGCGCGACTGCGTCGGGTCGAGGAAGAGCTGAGGGCTCTCGCAAGCTCGGTGGAGAGACCGTCGTGAGCCGGCGCCTGCACGGCCGGCCACTCCGCGACCTGGACGGGGGAGGCACATGAGGAAACGGACCGTCATGACCGTCGACGACTCTGCGGCGATCCTCACGATCATCGCGGCCTACCTCGAGGACTCCGAGTTCGAGGTGATCGCGTCAGAGCGTGACGGCCGTCGCGCGGTCGAGCGATTCCGCGACATCCGGCCGGAGATCGTGCTGCTCGACCTGATCATGCCGGGACAGTCGGGGATGGAGACCCTGGAGCAGATCCTCGCGGTCGACCCCGATGCCTGCGTCGTCATGGTCAGCTCCCTCGGCACCGAGGACGCGGTGCACGAGTGCCTGAGCACCGGCGCCAGCAGCTTCCTCCAGAAGCCGTTCTCGCGGGACGCGTTCATCGACTTCATGCGCGGTCTCGACAGCAGCGCGGCGTCATGAGGGGGCTGCCATGAGCTCGATGTTCTTCGGCCAGTACCTGCTCGAGAAAGGCGTCATCGGGCGCGAGGCCCTGCTCGACGCCTTTTCGCGGCAGCGCCGCGCCAACCGCACGCTGACCCGGCTCGCCGTCGACCACGGCCTCCTCGACGAGGAGCGAGCCGCACAGATCGAGCAGGTGTACCGGCTGTCGCAGAGGACGCTCGAGGAGCTGTGCCAGAGCGAGGGCCGGCTCAGCCGGGAGCAGCTTGACGGTCTGCTGTCGGCGCAACGCTCGGCGTGGCTGCGCATCGGCTCGGCCCTGGTGGAGGGCGGCCATCTCACCCGCGACCAGGTGGAGCAGCATCTCGAGGCATTCCAGGCCCGCGAGGAGTCCGAGAGGCAGACCCTCGAGGAGAGCTTCGCCCACCTCCCGGACACCGACCTGGCGAGGGCCTGCACCGAGCTCACCCTGCGGCACGTCGCCCGGGCCACCGCCACCCCGGTCAAGCTGAGCGTGGTCGAGCAGGGCGACTTCGGGCTCCCCGACGGGTGGTACCGCTTCGCTCAGAGGATCCTCGGCGACCGCCGCTTCCACGTCGCCCTCGACTTCCCGCCGGAACTCGTCGGGGCGGTCGCCTCCGGCATGCTCGGAACGGCTCTCGAGGCTTCGAGCGAGGCCGCCCGAGACGCCGTCTGCGAGCTCGTCAACCTCATCGGAGGCAACGCCTGCACCCGCCTCGAGGGGCTCGGTCTGAG
>CAZKKP010000108.1:1657-9936 GCA_964553295.1 uncultured Thermoanaerobaculia bacterium
CCGGAGCCGCCGTTCTCCGCGGGGCCCGACGGCCACTGCAGCCCCTCCGGGCCGTCGGTGCGGGTCGCCGCGATCGCCGGGGAGTCCGACCTGGCGATGCACCTCTTCCTGGAATGACCGTGACGCTCTTCAGCCGCCGCCGCACACCTCGGCGCCCCCTCGGGGCCGCCGCGAGCGCGGCTGAGCCGCCGAGACGACGGCGAGATGGCTAGCGATCTCGTCTACGTCGTCCACTCCGAGGCCGGCATCGCGGCCCAGCTGAGCCAGGCACTGCTGTCATCCGAGTACAAGGTGGTCAGCATGACCACCGAGGAGCAGGCCGACGCGGCCCTCACCGGTCAGCAGTTCGTTCTCCCCGACGCCATCCTGACGCCGCTCGGCGACCTCGAGAGCGGCGACTCGATCCTCATCCGGCTGCTGCAGTCCAACCCCCTGATGGAGCAGATTCCGCTCGTCGTGGTGGCGAGCTCGGACAAGGACGAGCGTCGGCGCGCCCTCCGCATGGGCCTGCTCAGCGTGGTCTTCCCACCCTACGACCCGGAGGAGGTCATCCTGTCCACGAAGCTCGCGATCGAGAAGCACCGCAGCGAGCAGCTGCTGTTCGGCTCCTTGTCGCAGCTCTCGGTCCCCGACCTGCTGCAGACCGCGGAGGTCGGCCGGCGAAGCGGCACGATCTCCTTCCAGCACGACGGGGTCAAGGGGCAGGTGTGGCTGAGGGACGGCCTCATCGTCAACGCGCGCATCGACGCCACCACCCCTGCGCTGACCGCGATTTACGAGATGGTGCTGTGGGACTCGGGGACCTTCGAGGCCAACTTCGGCGCCGTCGAAGTCGAGGAGGCTCTCTCCCTGCCGCCCTCCGAGGTCGTGCTCGAGGCGATGCGGCGTCTCGACGAAGGGCGCCTGGCCGGCGGTGACGAGCAGACCGATGAGACCGACCGCCGCGCGGTGGAGGCCGCCGCCGCCCTCGAGTTGGCCCTCACCCTGGTCAACGTGGCCTCCTCCTACACCGCCAACCACCTCGACAGCGAGCTGCTCGAGCCGCGCCTCGAGGAGGTGCGGCAGTCGTTGGTCGACTCGGCGCCGGCTCTCGCGGGCTTCGCGGTCGGCGACGGCGGCGCGGTGTCGTTGGCCGCGGCGGCCGACCAGGACGTGCACGACGTCCTGACCGCGGCGAGCCGCTGGGTCGGCGCCTTCTTCAGGTGCATGGACTCGGCCCTGGCGTGGCGCTTCGACGGCAAGCGACTCGCCCAGCTGCTCGCACCATGGCGTGACCGCCTGGCGTCCGAGAACCTCCTGCGAGAGCTCGGCATCTCCGGACTCGAGGGCGGCGAGATCGAGGAGGACGAGGGTCGGGTGCTGTCCTCCCGCGAGCGCCCCCTGGCTCTCGGCTGCTACACCGTCGAGCCGGACGGACGGGTGTCGAGCTATGGGCCCTACGGCCCGCACATGGGACCGGTCGATCCCGATCGCATCGTCGGTCGACGGCTCTCGGCAGTGCTCCCTGCTGGCGCAGGAGGGCGCGCGGAGAAGCTGCTCGCGGCCCTGCTCGACGTCGACGAACGGTCAGCGGTCGTCGAGACCTGGCATCTCGAAACGGGCCGGACGCCGGTCTCGATCCGGGTGGTGATGGTTCGCTGCCCGGCCACCGAACGGATCCTGGTCACCGTCAACCGTGTGCGCGCCCGGGCCCCGGCGCTGTCCCCAGAGGTGCTCCGGGATCCCCTCGCCGGCACCGTCCACGACGGCGGCGGCAACCGCCTGCTGGCGGTCAACGAGGACTTCCTGTGCGCCTTCGAGGGGCTTCTCGCCCGCACCCTCGCCCACCGTCACCAGGACCTGCTGCAGCGCTTCGGCAAGCAGTGGGGGCTGCGCCACGCCCTGCGGGTCGAGCAGGTCGTCCAGCAGCGCTATCAGATGACCCTGCGCGAGGTCGAGTCGCACGTCGCCCTCGAGCTGCTGTCCGGCTCGATCGGGGTGCTCGGGCTCGGCGCCTTCGACGCCGAACTCTCCTATCGGGACCGCGGCCTGATCGTCATCAGCCACCGCCACAGCCCATTCCCTTCGCTGTTCGCCTCGACCTCCGAGGCGTCGTGCGCGATCCTCGCCGGCTTCCACGCCGCGGTGCTGTCCTACCTCGCCGGACGCCAGCTCGCGGCACGAGAGGTCTGCTGCAGCCGGGCGCCCGGGCAGCCGTGCCTGTTCGTGATCGCCACCGAGGACCGTCTCACCAAGCTTTTCATCGCGACTCCCGGGTCGCCCGACCACGCGCTGCTGGCGGAGATCGCCGCCGTCGCGAGCCGGGTGACCAGGCCATGACCCGGCACGACGACGACCGGCCGCCGAGCATCGGCGACCAGCTGGACCACATTCGCTGGGACTACTCTCCGTTGCCTCGGGAGCGGCGCTTCTTCCTCAGCCCGATGAGCGCCTTCTTCGGCGCCTTCCCCTGGGAGGGCGCAGCACAGACCATGCCGGTACCGCCGCGACCACTGTCGCCGGTCCATGGTGAGATGCCGACCGGCGGCGAGCCGGGAACGGGAGAGCCGGGATGACCACGTCCACGTCGAGACGGCGGCCCGGCCTCGGTCGACGAGCTTCAGGGACGCACCGCTGCCGCCATCCCCGGCTCGAGCCAGGAGTAGCTGCTGAGGCATCTCGGCCTCGACGGTGACCGCCTGGTGCCGGTCGGCTTCACTCGGGACGGGCTGCTGGCGGTCGCGGAGGGACAGGCCGACCTGGTGCTCGTCGACTCGGGCGTGGCCGGCCGACTGTTGCCCAAGTTCCCCGGGCTCGTCGCCACCTTCGGGCTGCCCGGCGAGGAAGGCTCCGGCTTCGCCGTGCTTCCCGGCAGCAACCTGCTGCCGGCTCTCGACGCCTACCTCGAAAGGCTCTCGAGTTCCGGCCGGCTCGCCGAGATCAAGCAACGCCACCGGATCCCCACCGACTGAGGTTGTCGGTTCGCGACGCCCATCCCTGGTACGGAGCGAGCGACACCTGTGCAGCGGCATCGTGCTACTGTTCCGGGAGATGCCGCCTGAGCTGACCGTGGCCGAGCTGGTCGAGGGCGTCCGGGCACGCGACCGGGCGACGCTCGGACGCGCCATCACACTGGTCGAGTCCAACCACCGCGACCACCGGCGGCTCGCCCAGCAGCTGCTGCGGGCGCTGCCGCGGCCGACGGCGCCGGCGCGACGGGTCGGCATCTCCGGGGTGCCGGGCGCCGGAAAGAGCACCTTCATCGAGGGCCTCGGCTGCCGGCTGGTGGCGCGCGGCCACCATGTCGCCGTGCTCGCCGTCGACCCCTCGTCGTCGCTGTCCCGCGGCTCGATCCTCGGCGACAAGACCCGGATGGAACGGCTGTCCAACCTGGAGGCGGCCTTCATCCGTCCCTCACCAGCCGGGGGCTCCCTCGGCGGGGTGACCCGCAAGACCAGGGAGACCATCGCGGTGTGCGAGGCGGCCGGATTCGACGTGCTGCTCGTCGAGACCGTCGGCGTCGGCCAGTCGGAAACCCTGGTCGCCGAGATGGTCGACCTGTTCCTGGTGCTGATGGTCGCCGGGACCGGCGACGAGCTGCAGGGGATCAAGCGCGGCATTCTCGAGCTCGCCGACATCCTCGCGGTCAACAAGGCTGATGGCGAGAACCGTCGCCGGGCGGCCGCCGCCAGAGTCGAGCTCGAGCGGGCGCTGGCCATCCTCCGTCCGGCCGGGCGCCAGCTCTGGGACCCCAGGGTCGTGACCTGCTCAGCCCTCGAAGGGGACGGTCTGGATGAGATCTGGGAGCTCGTCGAGGAGCACCACCGCAAGCTCGGGGAGAGCGGCGAGCTCGACGAGCTCCGGCGTCGGCAGCTGGTGCGGTGGCTGTGGTCGATGGTCGACGACGAGCTGCGCCGGGCGGTCCGCGAGCACCCGGTCGTCCGGAGCGCCGCCGGCCCCCTCGAGGACGCGGTGAAGAGCGGCCAGCTGTCGGCGCCCGAGGCCGCCACCGAGATCCTGCGTTCCTTCGGAATCGGCTGAGGCTTGCTGACTGACCGGGTCAGCCGCGCCAGCCGACCGACCGCCCACCGAGCAGCAGCCAGAGGAAGAACGGCCCGCCGAGGAATGCCGTGAGCACCCCGACCGGAAGCTCGAGGGGCGCCAGCAGGGTCCGCGCAACGGCATCGGACACGACCAGGAAGGCGCCGCCGAACAGGGCCGAGGCGGGCAGCAGGGCACGGTGCTCGACCCCGACCAGACGCCGGCAGATGTGCGGCGCCATCATTCCGACGAAGCCGATCGGCCCGCAGGCCGCGACGATCCCCGCGACCATCACCGAGGTCACCGCATACAGCGCTCGGCGCACCGGGACGACGTCGACGCCCCGGCTGGCCGCCACGTCCCGACCCATGGCGAGCAGGTCGAGCTCGCGGGCGTGGACTGCGGCCATCACTCCCCCGACGACGATGAACGGCGCCAGGTGGGCGAGGTCGCGGCCGTCCACCCCGGCCAGCCCTCCCATCAACCAGCGCACCATGCGGTACGAGTCGCCCAGCGTCGCGCTGTACTGCAGGAGCAGGATCAGGCTGGAGAAGAAGAAGTTCATGGCGACGCCGGCGAGCAGCAGCACGTTGCTCGAGAAGTCCGGACGTAGCTCGGCGAGGAGCCACACCGTGGCGATGGCGACAGCGGCCCCGGCCAGCGCGGCGAACGGCGTCGAGGACACCCCCCAGACCACGCCGACCAGGCCCAGGGTGGCGCCGAGGGCCACGCCGAAGGAGGCCCCGGCGGCGACCCCGAGGGTGTAGGGCGTCGCCAGGGGGTTACGGAACAGCGCCTGGAACACGACCCCGCCGACGGCGAGCCCCGCCCCGGCGAGGAGGGCTGCGACCACGCGGGGAACCCGCAAGTGCCAGAGGATCAGCGACGCCACCTCGTCGCTGCCGGTCAGCGCCCCGACGAGGTCGAGGGGAGTGTGTCCCACCAGGGGCGCGACGAGCGCGACGCCTCCGGTGGCGCCGGCGATGGCGAGCAGGCGGGCGCCGCCGGTCATTCGGACTCCCAGGCCGGCACGGCGAGCGGCAGGCCATACCGGCCGCCGGGCACGCAGCGGAAGCCGGTGCCGAAGATGCCGCCCAGGGTCGAAGGCGCCAGCAGCTCCGCCGGCGCCCCGCAGAACACCGACCGCCCGTCCCGGAGCGCCATGACCCGATCGCTGGCCGCGACCATCCCGTTCAGATCGTGGGTGACGGCGATCACGGTCTGACCGTGGTCGCGGTGCAGGCGGGCGAGCAGGTCGAGCACCTGGACGCAGTGCCGGGTATCCAGAAAAGACGTCGGCTCGTCGAGGAGCAGCACCCGGCCGCCCTGGGCGAGGGCGGCGGCGATCAGCGTCCGCTGGTACTCGCCGCCGGACAGCGCGCCGAGGGGGCGGTCCTCGAGGGCCTTCATCTCGGTCCTCTCGAGGGCTTCCTCGACCGCCGCGTGGTCTTCCGCTGACAGTGCGGTCCACCCCCTGAGGTATGGGTAGCGTCCGAGCTCCACCGACTCTCGCACCGTGAAGCCGGCCGCCCGATCGGTGCCCTGGGGAACGTAGGCGATCTCCCGGGCGAGCTCGCGGCGACTCATCGACGACAGCGGTCTTCCCATCAGGCGGACCTCGCCGACCAGAGGCGGGATGAGGCCGTCGAGCACCCGGATCAAGGTGGTCTTGCCCGAGCCGTTCGGACCGATGACGGTCACAAGCTCGCCCTCGGCGACGCTCAGGTCGACCCCCTGGAGCACCTCGCGGTCTCCCAGCCGGACCGTGAGGGCCTGCCCCTCCATGACCGGGGGCCGAGTCGCGTTCGAGATCACAGCTCCTCCTCTCGGCTGACGGAGGCGGCCGCCGAGAGCGGAGTGTAGCGACCGCCCGGCAGGGGTGTCGAGACGCTGCGCCTCGATGCGCGATTCCGTCGAAAGGTGTATGCTCGACACCTCGTCCGGGCGGTAGGCTGAGGCGATCGCGCTCGGGCGGGACTGCGGAGTCAACAAGGCGGCGCCCGTGCTATCCCGGCACATCGGCCGGGCGCATGGGCGCCCGCCGTTTTCCCCCAGACGACATCGCCCGGGCCGAAGCCCGGGCGATGCAGCGGTCAGATCCCGACGTCAGGCCGGGTCAGGAGGTCGCCTCGGCCTGCTGTGCCGCAGCGGGCACCATCGCCGAGGCCTGGAGGGCCTTGTCGTAGGCCGCCTTGGCGGACTTCTCGCAGCCGCCGGACGTGGTCAGAGTCTCGGTGTACGCCGCCTGCGCCACGGCATGGGCAGCGGCCTCCGAGGCCGTCTTGGCGCACCCGGTCTTGTCGAGAACCGCCTTGTAGCAGGTCTCGCGGGCGGACTTCGAGCATCCGCCCTCGGCCATCGCCTTGCTGTAGGTCCCCTCAGCGAGGACCGCGACCGAGGCCGCCTTCGCCGACTTGGAGCAGCCGGTCTCGGCGAGCTTGGCCTGGTAGGCCGCGTCAGCCGCCGACAGCGGACAGCCGGCGCTGGACGCCTGGACGGCGGCGGTCTTGGCGCTCTTGTCGCACGCGCCGGTGTTCGCGGCCATCTTGGCCTTCGCATCCTTGTCGCACTCGCCGGTGTTTGCGGCGGTCACTGCGCTCTTGTCGCAGGCGCCGGTGTTTGCCGCCGTCTTGGCCTTCGCATCCTTGTCGCACGCGCCGGTGTTTGCGGCGGTCACTGCGCTCTTGTCGCAGGCGCCGGTCTTCGCGGCGGTCTGGGCCGTCTTGGCGCAGTCGCCGGCCATGGCAGTGACCGATGCCACCACCATCAGGACTCCGAACAGAATCGCGGTCTTCCTCATCTCGAGCTCCTTTTCTTGGTTCGACGCTCCACTCACTAAGAATGATACCCGATCTCAGAGAATTCGTCTACCCCCAGCTCCGGCCACTTCGACACGCTGTGAGGTTGTCGAGGCTCACACCATGTCTGATGTGCCGAGAAGGAGTCTCGGGTTACGCCCCGCCTCACTCCTCATTCGAGCCAGCGCGACGGAATCCAGAGCTTGCGCCCGCTCCACTCACCGTCGAGGGCGCGGACCTGAGCGACGCCCTCGCGCTGGCGATGCTCCAGAACCACGACCCGCGTCCCGACCGCCACCCGGATGACCCCGGGCGGCAGCTCGACGACGGTCGCCGCGGCATCGCCCAGCGCTACCAGCTGGACGGCGACCTCACGTTCGACCGCCGCCGGCAGCCTGCCGACGTCGGCCGAGGCCACGACGGAGAGCACCTGCCCCTGGAACACCTGACGCGAGAACCCGGGACCCGCGAGGTCGCGGCTCAGACCGAGCCAGGCCACGACGGCGACGATCCCTGCCGACGGCAGCAGCCACCACCACTTCCGACGCCCACGCCCATCTGACGCGCCCGTGGGTTCGACTGCCGTGGCCCCCGCCTCGGCCGGCGCCTCGACGACGAAGGCCCGGCCGCACTTCGGACAGCGCAGGGTCCGACCGAAGTACCGCTCTCCCACCGTCAGCACCTCACTGCAGCCATCGCAGGTGTGGACGACACTCACCATGGGCCAGCGACTCCTCTCGCTCCAGGGCTCAGTCCGCGTCGACCCGGAAGCGGATCTCGCCCGCGACCACCGTGGCCAGCACCCGGACGCTCTCGAGGTCCTCCGCGGGCACGGCCAGTAGGTCGGCAGAGAAAACCGTCACGTCGGCGTACTTGCCGACCTCGAGGGTGCCGACGACGTCGTCCTCGAAGGCCGCCCAGGCGGCGTCCCGGGTCATCGAGCGCAGGGCCTCCTCCCGGGTCATCGCCTGCTCCGCCACGAAAACCCGTCCGTCGGCCATGCGCCGGCTGACCGCGGCCGCGAAGGTGAGTCGCGGGTCGACGTCCTCGACTGGTGTGTCGGTCCCGCTGGCGACAACTGCACCGCTGTCGAGAAGATCTCGCCAGCGATAGGCCCCGGTGGCCGCCCTCGCCTCACCGAGACGATGCACCACCCACGGCCCGTCGGAGGTGCAGTGCACCGGCTGCATGGCGGCAACCACCCCGAGCTCGGCGAAGCGCGGGACGTCGGCCGGATGGAGGTGCTGGGCGTGCTCGATCCGCCACCTCCGCTCCCGTGACCTCGGGGCGCCGGCCAGGACCTCCTGGTAGACGTCGAGAGTCATGCGGTTGGCGCGGTCGCCGATGGCGTGCGAGCACAGCTGCAGGTCGTGCTCGAGGGCCAGCCGCGCCGCCTGCCGCAGCTCGTCGGCGGTCACGATGTTGAGGCCCGTGCTGCCGGGCAGGTCGGGATAGGGCTCG
>CAZKKP010000109.1:0-9917 GCA_964553295.1 uncultured Thermoanaerobaculia bacterium
GAGCGGACCCGCCGGCGCGGCGAGCGGCTGGCCTGGGGGGGCGCCGTCCTGGTGAGCGTGGCGGCCATCGCCTTGACCTTCGGCCGGACGCCGCTGGTCGCCGTCACGGTGGCCGGCCTGACGGTTCTGGCCCTCGACCGGCGACCGCGGACCGCGCTGGCGGTGGCGGTGCTGCTGTTGCTGGCGGCGGGCGGGCTGGCCCACGCCCGGCCGGAGCTCGCCTCCTCCTACGTCAAGCGGGGCGACGCGGGTCGGGACGTCATCTGGACGACCCTCGCCCAGCGGACTGCGGACCGGCCGCTGCTCGGCGCCGGCCTGCGGGCCTCCGACGACGTGGAGTTCGCGCCCGGCTCGGGCGACTTTCCGAAAGGCGCGACGCTGCCGCACGCTCACAGCCTGGTCGTGGGGACCTACTACCGGGGCGGGGCGATCGGTCTCGGCCTGTTCCTCGCCCTGGCCGTCGCCGCCTTCGCCGCCGCCATCCGGTCGGTGCGCCGGGGCGGCCCCGGCCGCGCCCTGCCGCTGCTCGTCTTCGGCGCCCTGTGTCTGATCCCGGACGGCCACCGGCTGGTCTCGAACCCACACCTGTCCTCGTGGTTGTTGCTCTGGCTGCCGATCGCCCTGGCCGTGCGCGAGGCTCGAGCGGTCGCGGACCGACCCGAGCCGGCGCCCGACCCCGGGAGTGAGCGGCGCCTCGCCGAGCTGCTCGCCGCCGGGCCGCCGCGCTGGCTGCTCGTGGTGGTGGTCGCGGCCCTCGTCGCCCAGCGGCTGCTGCACTTCGGGCCCGATCTCGACGAGCCCCATGTCTGGCGGCAGAGCGACACCGCCCACTACGCCCGGGATCTCGCCGAACGGGGCTTCGACCTGCTCCATCCGGCGGTGTGCTGGATGGGGCCCCATCGGACCCTGGTGCTCGAGTGTCCGCTGCCCGAGGCGGTGATGGCGGTGGGATACCGGCTGCTCGGGGAGGACCACCGCGTCGCCCGGGCGGTGACCCTGGCCTTCTTCCTGCTCTCGGCCTGGTTCTTCGAGCGCTTCGTCGCCGAGATCCTCGGCGCCGGCATCGCTCGCTGGGCGACGCTCGCGTACCTCGCGATGCCCCTTGGCCTGTTCTACTCGCGGGCGGTGCACATCGACCCCGCGGCGCTGGCCCTCTCCCACGGCATGGCCTGGTGCTGGGCGAGGGCGGCGAACCGCGGCGCCCGCGCCTGGCTGGTCGCGGGCGTGGTCCTGGCGGTTCCCGCGGTGCTGGTCAAGGCGCCCTACGCCGCCACCATGCTGGCCCCGCTGGCGGTGGTCGGGCTGCGCTCGCCCCACCTGAGGCGGCTCGCCCCGATGCTGCCGCTGCTGCTCCTGCCGGTGGCCGCCTTCGTCGCCTGGCAGGGCCACGCGCAGGCGGTCAACGCCGCCGCCCCCGACTGGGGTTTCATTCCCACCTACCGCCGCTTCACCGACAACGCGCACTGGTACTTCGGGGGCTGGCGGATGCGCCTCAACCTCGAGCTGTGGGCGACCATCGCCGGCCGGCTGTTGACCGACGTCGTCGGCGTCCTCGGCCTGCTCCCGGCAGTCGTCGGGGCGCTGCTCGCATTCAGCCGCCGCCGGCTGTGGCCGCTGGCCGCCTGGCTCGCCGGCCTCGGGCTCTACGTCCTGGTCTTCTTCAACCTCAACGAGAAGCACGACTACTACCAGCTGCCCTTCCTGGGACCCCTTGCCGTCTGCCTGGTGCTCGGCCTGGGCTGGCTGGCCGGCCTGTTCCTGAGCTCCCGGCGAGCACGCCTGACCGTGGTGTCAGTGCTTCTCGTGGCCTGCGCCGCGACGTGGGTGGTGCACGCCGAGCGCACCTACTACCGCGTCCCTCGCAAGTACCTCGAGGCCGCGCAACTGGTGTGCGACAGCACTCCCGACGACGCGCTCGTTGTGGTGTCCTTCGGTGGGCTGGACCCGCGCTGCCCCAACATCCTCTACCCGGCGCGCCGGGACGGCTGGTCGATCCCCGACCGCGACCTGCGGCCGGAGCTGGTCGAGCGGTTGCGGGCCCAGGGCGCGAGCCACCTCATGGTGGCCTGGACCCTGCCGCCAAGCGAAGCTCTCGCGGCCTACCTCGAGCCCTTCCCTGTGGTCGCCGAAGGCCGCGCCGGCGACGTCCGGGTCCAGGTCTTCCGCCTCGACCCTCAGAACCCCGCGGTCTCCGGCCGCCGGTAGGCCATCACCCGGTGCAGGGCGGCGAGCTCGAGGGGCCAGGCGTAGGTGTGGGAGTGCCAGCGCCAGGCGGCGAGGGTGCGCAGCAGGGTGCGGCGGGCGCGGCCGAGGGAGGGCAGGGTCGAGGTCGGGTAGTAGGCGTTGAGCACCCGCTCGAAGTCGCGCAGCCGCTGCTGCAGGTCGCGGCGGATCCAGGGCATGGTGCGCGAGCGGCGCTGCACGAAGTCGAGCCAGTCCCGCGACACCCAGGCGTCGAGGGTCTCGGGGAAGGCGAAGCCCGACGCCTGCGCCTCCTCGTAGAGCTCGCCGGCGAGCGGCACCGGGGTGTAGAGGTAGAGGATGATCTCGGTCGCCGGGTTGACCTGTTTCACGCGGCGGATGAAGGCCAGGGTGCCGGCGGCGTCGGCCTCCGGGTCGGGCGGGTTGCCGAGCACGAAGCTGAGCTCGGGCACGATGCCCCAGTGGCGCATCGTCCGCACCATCTCCAGGGTCGCCGCCGGCGACACCGAGCCACCCTTGTCCATCCGCCGCAGGGTCTCCTCGGAGCCCGACTCGGCGCCGAGGAAGACCATCTTCAGCCCGCCGTCGCGCATCGCCCGCCAGGTGGCGTCGTCGAAGCCGAGCAGGGTGTCGATCCGGCCCTCGCCCCACCAGGCGACGCCGAGGTTCGCGATCCGCTCCGAGAACTCGCGCACCCGGCCCTCGTGGACGAAGAAGTTGTTGTCGTTCATCTCGACCGCGTCGACCCCCCAGCGACGGCGCCAGTCGCGGACGACGCCGGCGACCCGCGCCGCCGGCTGCGCCAGCCAGCGGCCGTCGACCAGGGTGACCACCGCGCAGAAGTTGCAACGGTAGGGGCAGCCGTAGGAGGAGTGGTAGCCGACCGTGCGCCGGCCGAGGAAGGTGCGGCGGAGGTAGCGGGGCATGTCCACCAGCTCGAGGTTCCAGTCGGGCAGCTCGGCCGGCTTCGGCACCGGCGCGCGCTCGCCCGATCGCGGAGCGCCGTCCGCGGCCGGGTAGGCCAGGCCGGGGATCTCCGCCGGCGTCGGCGAGCCGGTGGTCAGGTGGTCGACGAGCTCGGCGAAGACCCGCTCGCCGTGCCCTCGTACCACGTAGTCGACCGCCGGGTCGGCGACGCACGGTCGCCAGTGCTGGCTCGGGAAGTAGCCGCCCCAGACCACGGTCAGCGCCGGGTGGCGGCGTTTCAGCTCGCGGCACACCGGCAGTGCCTGCTCGAGCTGGGGTCCGGGCATCACCGTGACGCCGAGGACCACCTCGTCCGGCGTTCCGGCGATCGCGGCGACGAGGGCGGCGACGGGGTCGTGCTCGAGGTTGCCGTCGACGAGCTGGGCCGGCAGCCGGCCCTCCAGGCCCGCCTCGACGGCGAGCAGCGACATCGGCAGCACCGGCTTGGCCGATGCCGACGAGCGCGGGTTGAAGAGCACCAGCCGGCGCGGCGTCATGGCAGCGCTGCCCGGGCGCGGGTCTCGTCCGCCGCCCAGCCGCGGCCGGCAGCTTCCTGTGCCTGCTCCCGCTCGCGGTGGGCGAGCCACATCCCGGCGCGGCCGGCCCGGGCCGCGAGCCAGTGGCGGCCGAGGCGCAGGGGATCCCGCACGCCGCGCGTCCAGCTCCGGTGGAGAGCGACCTCGTTCACCATCCAGCGGGTCGCGTGGCGGTAGTAGCGCGCCGAGCGGCGGCCGGCGATCCTCAGGTCGCGGTCGGTGCGCGACTCCCAGGGCAGGTCGGAGCTCACCCTGTCGGCGACCTCGTCGTGGTAGGCGGTGCCCCTGATGGGGTAGGCGACGGTGGTCAGGAAGACGTCGGGGGCGGAGGCCTTGAGGTGGGCGACGGTGGCCTCGAGGTCGGAGAGCTCCTCGCCCTCGTAGCCGAGCATGATGAAGGCGCCGACCTCGATGCCCCGGGCCTGGAGCATGGCGGTCTTGGCCTGCACGTCGACCGTCGTGGTCCGCCGCAGCATCCGGTCGAGCACCCGCTGCGAGCCCGACTCGGCGCCGATCCACAGCCGGGCGCAGCCCATCTCGGCGAGGCGGTCGGCGATTCCCTCGTCGATGCGGTCGGCCCGGGAGATGCACTCGAAGGGGATCCGCAGCCGTCGCCGGGCGAGCTCGTCGGCGAAGGCGCGGAACCAGCGCCGGTTGAGGGTGAGCACGTCGTCGGCGTACCACAGCCGGTCGGGACGCCAGCGCTCGAGGAGGTGCTCGACCTCGTCGGCGACGTCGACGACCGACCGCCGCCGGTGGGTCTGGCCGAACACTGCGTGTGAGCACCAGGTGCAGGTGTAGGGGCAGCCCCGGGAGGTGATCAGCGACACCGAGGAGTGGCCGTGGTGGCGCTTCCAGACCTCGAGGTAGCGGTCGAGCTCGATCGCCTCGCGGTCGGGCCAGGGAAGGGACTCGAGCGGCTGCAGCAGTGCGCGGGGTCGGGTGACAACCAACTCGCCGCCGGCCGGGATGAAGGCGACGCCGGCGACCCCGTCAAGGCTCTCGGGGGTCCACCGGTCGAGCCCGAGGAGCTCGTCCAGCGTCGCCTCACCCTCGCCGACGACCACCACGTCGGCGCCCCGCCGCAGGTACTCGGCGGCGTTCGGCGCCGCCTCGGGGCCGCCGAGCACCACCCGCGCCCCGGCCTCCCGGGCGGCCGCCATCATGCGCAGGATCGCCCCCCGGGTCATCAGGTTGGTGTACAGGCCGACGGTTGGTGGGCGCAGGCGCCCGACCTGCTCGGCGAAGGCGTCGAGGCTGCCGAAGGTGGTGTCGTGGACCTCCACCGACCGCCCCCGGCTTTTCAGGTAGGCCGACAGGTAGAGCAGCCCCAACGGCGGGTAGGGCATCATGATCTCGCGCTCGTGCTCGTCCTCGGCGAGACAGTAGCCGTGGGAGAGCAGCAGCTCGGGGCGGGCGGGGGTGGCGGGACGGGGCACCGGGCCGATTATAGGGCCATCGCCGAGACCTCGTCTCGACTCACGGGCTCGGCGAGGCCGCGGCGGTGGCGGCGGGATCGAGGTAGCCGAGGCTCTCGAGGGCCTCGCGGGCGCCGAAGCCCGCGGGCTCGGAGCTGCCGCCGAGGGTCTCCCGGAGCTCCAGGTTCTCCCGCCGTCGGGCGTCGAGTCGGCGCCCGAGCTCGACGACGACCTCGGGATGCTCGGCGGCGACGTCGCGCCGCTCGTCGGAATCGCGCCGGCGGTCGTAGAGCGCGAGCCGAGGAAGCTGGACGCCGGCCCACCAGTCGTCGCCGGCGACTCGCGGCGCCCGCAACAGAGTCCAGTCCCGGGTCCGCAGGGCGTCCCACGTGGGACCCTGGAGCGGTGCGCCGGCGGCCAGATCGCGGTCGCGGTCGGTCGTCGACCGCCCCTGCAGCAGCGGCCGCAGATCGCGGCCCTGCAGGGGCAGGTCTTTCGGCTCGACGCCGACCAGGGACAGCACGGTGGGCATGACGTCGAGGAGCATCGCGGGGCCGGCGGTGGCGCCGTCGGGCGGCACCAGCCCGGGGGCGACGACGATCAACGGCACCTCGAGGAGCTCGCGGTGGAGGTGGTGGCCGTGATCCACGGGTCGTACGCCGAGCTCGCGGTCGTGGAGGTTCTCGCCGTGGTCCGACGTGATCACGACCACCGACCCAGCAAGGCCGCGGAGGGCGTCGAACCCCTCGAGCAACCGTCCCACATGGCGGTCGGCGAAGGCGAGGTCACTGGCGTAGGCGGCGACCGCCGCCGCCGCCGGGTCGCCGCCACCTTCGAAGCCCGCATGGGTGTTCGGCTGGTGGACCTCGTAGGTGTGGAAGAAGAGCAGCAGCGGCCGATCGTCGGCCTCCTCGAGCCAGGCGAGGGCCAGGTCCACCCCGGCCTCGACGTCCTCCGGCGGCGTCGGCGTCGGCTCGAAGAAACGGTCGAAGCCGCGGTCGAAGCCGTAGCCTCGCCCGACCCCGCCGCCGGCGGTCACCGCCAGGGTCTGGTAGCCGGCGCCCCGCAGCACCTCGGCGAGAGTTGCGGTTCCAGGGGGCACCGCCGGCGCCGCGTCGGCCATCCGTCGGCCGTCGAGCGCGAGCCCGTGCACCGCCGGCTCGAGCGAGGTCATGATCGACATGATGCTCGGCGGCGTCCACGGTGAGCTCGCCCAGACCGGGTCGAGCCAGCGGCCCTGGCGGGCGAAGCGGTCGATCTCAGGGGTTGCCGGGTGGGGTGCGCGACCGTACACCCCGACGTGGTCGGCGCGCAGGGTGTCGACCACGATCAGCAGCACGTCGCGCCCGGCGTCGACGGTGTCCGAAGGCGCTGCGCACGAGCACAGCGCAAGGACGGCCATCGCCGCCGTGACCGGAGGGATCGAGGAGCGAGACATCGCCCTATCGTACGCGAAGGCGTCGTCTCGCCGCGGACCGGCTCGAGCCTCAGAAGGTGTCGAGGTCGCCGAGGTTGCAGCCCCATGGCTCGACCTCGACGTGGTCGGCGAGGGGGAGGTAGCCGATGGGGAACCCTTGACGGGCCTCGAAGCGTCGCCGCAGCCGCCGGGAGAGGGGCCCGCCGGGGGAGGTCTGGAACACCAACCGCCGGCTGCCGACCCGGCGAGCGAGGACGACCAGCGAGTCGACGGCTCGGTCGTGGGCGTCGTCGTCGGGGGCCTGAAGATCGCCGACCCACAGCGAGCCTCCGCCGCGCACCCATGCGGTCGCCGAGCCCAGGCGGAGCAGCGCGTTGAGCGAGAAGCAGCGATAGGCGAGGTAGTCCGGGGCGTAGTCCACGTGCAGGCGGTCGGTGACCGCGAAGGAGCTGCGGAAATCCTCGGCCGGGGCGGCGAGGGCCTGGCAGGCTCGCTGCCACCACCACCGCCACGCCCGCCAGGTGGCGTCTGAGCGGGCGGCGAGCGCGGCGACCGGAGGCGTCGCCACTCGTGCCTGGAAGAGCTCCAGGTGATGGGAGAGCTGCCAGCCGAGGGGGCGGCAGGCGCCAAGCGTCGCCGCGCTGTGCAGCGCGTACACGAACGGGACGTCCCGGCGTCGGAGGAGGTCGTAGCAGGCTCGGGCCATGGTTCCGTGGAGCCCGCGACCGCGCTGCTCGGCGGCGACGATCGAGTCGCAGGTCTGGACCGCGGTGAAGCGCTCGTCGCCGCGGCGGAAGCGCTGCGCCACGGCGCCGTAGAACGCCACCGTACGGTCACCGAGCCCGGCCACGATCGCCGCGCCCGTGAGCCCGGCCCACGAGGTGTCGTACTTGCGACGCAGCTCGTCGAGGGACAGCCGGGTCCGGAACACCTCCCGGTGCAGCCGGTGGACGCCGCCGAGGTGGCCCTCGGTGAGCGGCTCGAGGCGGAGCCCGGTCACCACCGCCCCCGGAGCAGCGCCCACGCGCCGACCCGCCAGGACACGAAGGGGTTCATCGTCAGCCGGCCGTGGACGTCGGTCTCCCCGGTCCCCGTCGGCCACGGGTCGCCGAGGAGCTGGTGGCGGAAGCCGAGTTCCCGGGCCATCTGGATACCGCTCGCCGGCGCCTGACCGAACGGCCAGGCCAAAAAATCGACGGTCCGCCCTGTCGCAGCCGTGAGCCACCGTCGACCGACCTCGAGCTCCGCCCGCATCGTCTCCGCAGGGATCTGCTCAGGGTCGGCATGGCTGGCGCCGTGGGCGCCGATCGTCGCCAGCGGCGACGCTGCAAGCCTCTGGAGCTCGTCGGTCGTGAGCGGCCGCCAGTACTCCCACAGCGCCTCGAGGTCGAGGGTCGCCAGCGGCCCGTCGCGGAGGTCACCCACCAGCAGCGCCAGCTGCTCCGGCGTCATCCGGCGAGCCCGGTCGGCCAGACGATCGCCCCGGGCCGCCGACACCAGGCCGCGGCGCGTGCGACGGAAGGTCTCGCCGTTGACGACCACGGCTCCGGTCGCCCAGCGGGCCGCGAGGTCGACCGCGTCCGGCCACAGCATGTCGCCGCCGCCGGCGCGCACGGCGGTGACGAAGAACGTCGCGGGCATCCGCCGACCCTCGAGGGCCGGGAGCACGTGGTAGAGCATCGAGGCGTAGCCGTCGTCGAAGGTCAAGGCCACCGTCGGCCGGCGCGGGTCGAGCTCGCCGTTGAGGGATGCCGCGAGGGACACCACCCGGGCGTTGTCCGCCAGCCAGTCGAGCAACCCCTCGAGCTCGGATATCGCCACGAAGCGGCCGTTGAAGTCCGAGCGGCCGGCCCGGTCGACGCCGTGCCAGACCAGGACCCGGGGCCCCGGCCGCGGCGCGAGCAGCCACCGCTTGAGGCCACCGCGGCAGCCGAGCTCGACCGCGGCCCAGCGGGCCCGGCGGGCCAATCGCGCCGGCAGGCCGTTCGACCGTGGCGCGCCGCTCACAAGCTCGTGGTGCTGCGTCACCGCCTCATGGTACGGGAGGTCCGGTCCGCGATGAGCTGCCGGTACAGCTCGAGATGGCGGGCGGCGGCCTGATCCCAGCTACCGAGTCGGCGGAGGGCGATGCCGCTGCTGGCGGCGAGCCGCGTCGCGGTGGCGTCGTCGGTGAGCCGGCCGAGGGCCTCGGCGAGGGCGGCCGGGTCGTCCGGGGGCACGAGCAGGGCGCTGCCGCCGTCCTCCAGCACCTCGGCCATGGCGCCGACCCGGCTCGCCAGCATCGGCCGGCCGAGGGCGAGCACCAGCGACAGCACCCCTGACGCGTCGGCCCGGCGGTAGGGCAGCACGAAGGCGTCGGCGGCGAGGAGCACTTCGGCGAGCTCGGTGTCGTCGAGGCGACGGAGCCGCCACTCGACCCGGCCGCCGAGAGCGAGCTCGTGGGCCAGCCGTCGCAGCGGCTCGACGTCCATCCGCGGCCTCCCGGCGACTAGGAGCCGGAGCGGCGCGCCCGGGCCGAGCCGCCCCAACGCCCCGAGCAGCACGTCGAGGCCCTTGTACGGCTTGAGCTCGCCGACCACGACGAGCGTCCGCACCGGCGGTCGGAACGGCGTGGCTGTGCAGCCTGCCGGGAGGGGCAGCGGCGGATGGGACACGACGTGCACGCGGTCGTCGGGGATGCCTGCCCTGCGAAGGCGGTTCGCGCCCGCCGCGGTGTGGACCACGAGCGCGTCGGCGGCGCGCCAGGCAGTGCCGCCACCGAGCTGTAGCGATGAGCTCGGGGCGCCCCGCAGGGGCTCGGTGTCGTGCACGGTGAGCACGACCGGGGCGAGGCGTTGCAGCCGGCGGACGATCCGGGCGTCCCACCACGGCAGCGGCAGCCACTGCAGGTGGACGACATCGGGCCGGTTGCCGCGCAGTCGACGCGGGAGCCCGGCGGTCCCGGCGAGGTGCTCGAGCGCCTTGAGCGGCGCCCGAAGCCTCTCCGGGAGCCGGGCGGCCGCACCCTCGGCGAGGCGGTAGAAGCACGGGTCGAAGGCGAAACCTCCGCCTGCCAGGGACGGCTCGCCGGGGCGTAGCGGGCGACCGAGCAGCTCCACCGCAGCCCCTCGCGCGGCGAGCGCCGCCGCCAGCGCCCGGTCGTAGGGCGCGGTGAACAGCGACGGGTCGATCATCGTCACCCGGGGCGCCGGCGAGGTCATGCGGGCGCCAGGGCCGCCCGCACGGCGTCCGCGACGATCCGGGCGGTGCTCTCCCAGGACAGGTCGCGGACCCGGTCGCGGCCGGCGCGGCCGAGCCGCGCTCGCAGCTCGTCGTCGGCGAGCAGCCGCTCGACCGCCGCGCGCCAGGCGGTGGGGTCGTCGGCCGGCAGGAGGACGG
>CAZKKP010000110.1:0-9879 GCA_964553295.1 uncultured Thermoanaerobaculia bacterium
GACATCCTGCGGATGGTGGGCAAGGCGACCCGATAGAGCGGGCCCGCCCGCATACGCGCCAAGCTTGCAGTTTCCAAGTTCTATGGCGAGAACGTGGAAACCTGAAGCCCGGCACCTCTGTTGTGCCATTGCCATCCCGGCGAGGGCGTGCCCGCGACTCCACGCAGGTATCATTCATCCCAGAATGCCGGCCTCCACCCTGCGCGTGCTGTCCATCATCCCGCCGATGACGCAGCTCAACTGCCCGTATCCTGCCACCGCGTACCTCACCGGCTTCCTGCGCTCGCGCGGGGTCGCGGCGGTGCAGGAGGACCTCGCCCTCGCCCTCGTGCTGGAGCTGTTCTCGACCGCCGGGCTGCGCGCGATCCGCGACTGCGTCGAGGCCGTGCCCGCTCACCGACGCGCCCCGGTGGTGAGCCTGTTTGCCGAGCAGTTCGACCGCTACCTGACGACCATCACTCCGGCGGTGGCCTTCCTGCAAGGGCGGGACCCCTCGGTCGGCCATCGCATCTGCGGCCGCGCCTTCCTGCCCGAGGGGCCGCGCTTCGAGCCGCTCGACAACTACGTCGCCGACGACGGCGGCGACCCGCTGGCCTGGGCCTTCGGCGCGCTCGGAGTGCAGGATCGGGCGCGCCATCTGGCGACCCTCTACCTTGACGACATCGCCGACGTTCTGCGGCAGGCCGTCGACCCACGCTTCGAGTTCGTCCGCTACGCCGAGTCGCTGGCCCACAGTCAACCGACCTTCGAGCCGCTGGCCGAGGCCCTCGCCGGCCCGTCGACGCTGGTCGACCGCACCCTCGACCGGCTGACGGTGGCGGCCCTGGACCGCGCCCGGCCGGATGTCGTGCTGCTGTCGGCGCCCTTCCCCGGCTCGGCCTACGCCGCCTTTCGCATCGCCAAGACCGTCAAGGCGGCGCGGGCCGAGATCATCACCGTGCTCGGCGGCGGCTGGGTCAACACCGAGCTGCGGGAGCTGAAGGAGCCGCGGGTCTTCGACTCCTTCGACTACGTCACGCTCGACAGCGGCGAGCGGCCGCTGCTGGCTCTGCTCGAGCATCTCGACGGCGCCCGAAGCCGTCGCGATCTGGTGCGCACCTTCACCCGCGACCACGGCGAGGTCCACTACCACACCGGCGCCGATCCCGACGTGGCCTTTGCCGACACCGGCACGCCGACCTGGGACGGCCTTCCCCTCGACCGCTACTTGTCGCTGCTCGACATGATCAACCCCATGCACCGCCTGTGGTCGGACGGCGGCTGGAACAAGCTCACCGTGGCCCACGGCTGCTACTGGCGGAAGTGCAGCTTCTGCGACATCGGCCTCGACTACATCCGGCGCTTCGACGAGGCCCCCGCCGCCCTCCTGGTCGACCGTATCGAGACCATCATCGCCGAGACCGGGCAGAGCGGGTTCCACTTCGTCGACGAGGCCGCGCCCCCGCGGGCCCTGCGGCGCCTGGCCGAGGAGCTGGCACGACGCAACCGGGCGATCTCCTGGTGGGGCAACATCCGCTTCGAGAAGGCGTTCACCCCCGAGCTCTGCGACCTCCTCGCCGCCAGCGGCTGCATCGCCGTCTCCGGCGGCCTGGAGGTCGCCTCCGACCGGCTGCTGAAGCTCATGAAGAAGGGCGTCTCGATCGACCAGGTCGCCCGCGTCACCCGCGCCTTCAGTGGCGCCGGCATCCTCGTGCATGCCTACCTGATGTACGGTTTCCCGACCCAGACGGTGCAGGAGACGGTCGACGCCCTGGAGGTCGTGCGCCAGCTCTTCGCCGAGGGGTGCATCCAGTCCGGCTTCTTCCACCGTTTTGTGTGCACCGTGCACTCACCGGTCGGCCTGAACCCGGCCGAGTTCGGAGTCGAGCTCGAGCCGCTGCCGCCCGTCACCTTCGCCACCAACGACGTCGGCTTCGTCGACCCGTCAGGCGTCGACCACGACGCCCTCGGCGTCGGGCTGAACCGGGCGCTCTACAACTACATGCACGGCATCGGTCTGGAGGAGGACGTCCGCTCCTGGTTCGACGGGCGAGTGCCGAGGACCCGGGTGTCGCGACGCCGCATCGCTGCGGCACTCCAACGGCGGGCTCACCGATGAGCCGCCGGCAGGCGCGGGCGAAGGCCGAGCACGAACGCGGCGCCCGTCGACGCCCGCCATGACCGGCGGCGCTCCCGACCGCGAGCGCCAGGTCGACTCGAGGATCGACGACGTGCGCGACGTGATCGTCCTGGGCGGCGGGGCGGCGGGCCTGATGTGCGCCGCGGTGGCCGCGCACCGAGGCCGCCGGGTCCTGGTCCTGGAAAGGACCGACAGGGTCGGCAAGAAGATCCTCATGTCCGGCGGCGGGCGCTGCAACTTCACCAACCGCAACGTCGACGCGGACGACTTCGTCTCGGCCAACCCACACTTCTGCACGTCGGCGCTCAAGCAGTACAGTCAGTGGGACTTTCTCGCCCTGGTGGAGCGGCACGGCCTCGACCACGAGGAGCGCGCGCGCGGCCAGCTCTTCTGCCGTCGCTCGGCCAGGGACCTGTTGCGGATTCTCCTCGCCGAGTGCGAGTCGGGAGGCGTGGAGATCCGGACCCGCTGCGATGTCCGCAAGGTCGCCGCTCTGGCCGCCGACGGCTCGGCGGCGCCGGCCGAGGCGGACGGGGGCGGACCGCGCTACTCCCTCGAGTGCCGCCTGCCCCAGGTTCGCCGGCGGCTCGCCGCCCGATCTCTGGTGGTCGCCACCGGCGCCCTGTCGATTCCGGCACTCGGCGGCAGCGGCTTCGGCTACACCCTCGCCGAGCAGTTCGGCCTGCCGTTGGTCGAACGGCGGGCGGGCCTGGTGCCGTTCATGTTCGGTGATGCCATGAAGGCCCTGTGCGGACGGCTCTCAGGCCTCGCCATCGAGGTCGACATCGGCTGCGGCGCCCACCGCTTCCGCGAGAGCATGTTGTTCACCCACAGAGGCCTGAGTGGACCTGCCGTGCTCCAGATCTCCAACTACTGGCATCCCGGCGACGAGATCGTGGTCGACCTGCTTCCGGGCGTCGACGCGGTCGACCTCCTGCTGTCAGGCAAGAGGCGGTATCCCACGAGGCGGCTGAAGACCGTGCTGCACGAGCGGCTGCCGACGTCCCTCGTCATCGAGCTGCAGGACATGTGGTGGCCGGAGTCGGCCGACACCGCCCTGACGGAGCTCGGCGATGCGCGGCTCCAGGACATCGCCCAGCGGTTGCATCACTGGTCGCTGAAGCCTTCGGCCACGGAGGGCTATCGCACCGCTGAGGTGACCCTGGGGGGCGTCGACACCGTCAGCTTGAGCTCAAAGACCATGGAGGCCAGGCGCCAGCCTGGGCTGTACTTCATCGGCGAGGTGGTGGACGTCACCGGGCGCCTCGGCGGCTTCAACCTGCAGTGGGCCTGGTCGTCCGGTTACTGCGCCGGCATGGCGGCCTGACCGCATCTCCTCGCCGTCCCCCGTCTTGACGCCTCAGGCTCCTCGCGCCGGCGCCCTCTTCGAGCAGGTACGCCCGAGGGTCGGGGACAAGTCCCGTGGCAGGTCAAGCACTCCCGACAATGTCGGCTCAGTCTGACCCGGTACGCGGTCTGCAGCCGAGACGACGTTCTCGCTGGCGCCCTTCGATGTTGCGCCGCTCCCACGTCCTGCGCTGCTCGTCGGCCTCCTCGACCGATCGAAAGCGGTACACGCCGGGCGGGAAGGTCGGACGCGCGAGTGTCTGCCCGAGCTGCCAGACCGCCCTGATCGCCCGAAACAGCCGCGGGTCTCCGCGCTGATGCCAGATATCCCGTTCCATCTCGCCGACGTGGCGATACTTGCGGACGGGCATCAGTCCTCCTCGAAGCCGAAATGGTCGGCGAGCCGAGAGGCATCCGCCCGGTCCTGAGGTCGAACGGTCGAGCGTTTCATCCGATGGAGCATCCGCGGCGTCACGACCGTGACCTCGATCCCGTCGAAGTCGACCCTCTCGGTCTCGAGGTCCTCGAATCGGAACGCCTCCCCCAATCGGGTCAGAATGTCGAGGTAGAAGGTGCCCTCAGGCGGCACGTACCGGATGGCCGGGTAGTCGCCGAGCAGATCGTCGGCGGTGATCTCGTCGACGTGCGGGTCTTCGAACACGCTTGTGAGGGCTGTTCGCAGCGTGACGACGTTACCCTCGGTTGGCGCGATGAAGATGTCGAGATCCTGTGTCGCCCTCGCCAGGCCGTGCAGATTGAGCGCGACAGCGCCGAAGATCGCGTACACGACCCCTTCGCGTTCCAACGCCTCGAGTACCTCTCGGGTCTTCTCGTATTGCACACGACCTCGCCTCAAGGGTAGCATCCGCCGGTTGCCAATGACCCTCGGCCCGGTATCCGACACAGTTGAAGCTCCTGCCCGCGCTGCAGAAGGGTATCGCCCCTGTCTGCAGAGTGATCCCCGGCCGGACTGTACCGGCCGCGCTCGCCGCGGCCCACATGCGTGCCAGGCGCGCAGTCTTCAAGTTTCATGTCAAAGACCTGGAAACTGCAAGCCCGGGCACCGATGGGGGACGGGGGCGACGACCGGGGAAGCCCCCGACGATCAGGTGTCCGACCGGAGTACGGCGCCCTCGGGATGACTCGCCAGAAACCCACCAAGATCCGAGGAGGCGAATGTGCGGTCGCCGAGGCGCTCGAGGTTGACACGGAGCGAGCGTCCATGTTCCTCGGGCTGTTTCGAGATGTCGTCGCATGTAGAGAGGGGCTGGATCGGTCTGTCGGAAGGTGGTAGCGTGCGCCGGTGGATCGGGAGGGGGGAGTCATGGTGCAACGTCCGCTCGTCGTCGTCATGGTCGCAATGGTGGGCGCCGCCGTGGTCGGCAGCGCACAGGTGGTGCCGGTCGGGGACGGGCTAACTGGCCTTCGGATGGACGTCGCCGAGGGGTCGGTCCAGCGGCTCGTGGTGACGGTCGGCGAGGTGCGCCTCGACGGCGTCGAGATCGACGGTCTGCGCTGGGCGGTGGTGCAGGCGCCGGGCGCGTCGAACACCATGGAGCGTTGCCTGCCGTCGCTGCCCGAGCTGGCCACCGAGGTGCTGCTCGGCGACGGCGACCGCATCCGTCTCGAGCTGGAGAGCGTGCGCGAGAAGGCGGTCGACCTGACGGCCCTGGGCTACGCCGGGGTGGCGCCCTCGAAGGGACACTTCACCCGCGACGTCGATCCCGAGACGGTGCCCTGGTGCTTCGACTCCAAGGTCTACGACGAGCAGCGCGCCTGGCCCGGGCTGGAGGCGGCCGTCGACGAGCCGTTCATCGCCGGGCCCCTCCGCGGCCAGGGGGTGCGGGCGCCGGCGGCCCGCTTCGAGCCCGCGACCAACCGCCTGCTGGTGGTCGAGGAGGCGACCTACCGGGTGGTCCGCTCCAGCGACGTCACGAACCCCCGGCGGCGGGTCGCGCCGCCGCCCAACCTGGCGCTGTCCTACGCTGCCGCCGAGCGGGCGGTCAACGGCCGGGCGGTGGTCGACGGCCGCCTGGTCGAGGCCGGCCGCGCCGCCTTCGTGGTCTACGACGCCTTCCTCGACGAGGTGGCCCCGCTGGTCCAGTGGAGCGAGCTGGTCGGCCACCCGGTGGTGGTGGCGCCGCTGTCGAGCATTCCCCACGCCGGCGCGAGCCCGACGGCGGCGGAGGTCAAGACCTTCCTGCAGGGGCTCTATGACCAGCCGGCGGGGCTCACCTGGATCGTGCTGGTGGGCGACCACGAGCAGATCCCGACCCTGCGCGGCGGCTACGAGAACGCCCACTGCGACCCCTGCTACGCCAAGCTCGAGGGCGCCGACCACCGGCTCGACGCGGCAGTGTCGCGGATCTCGGCCCAGTCCGGGGCCCAGGTCACCGTCCAGGTGGACAAGATCGTCGGCTACGAGCGCTACCCCGACACCGGCAGCGCCGCGGCCTGGTACGGCGGCGCCTTCGGCATTGCCGGCGACGACACCGGTGACACGGGCTTCACCGATTGGGAGCGCATGGACTGGCTGCGCGTCGACCTCGAGGCGCCGGCCTACAACTACAGCGAGTTCACCCAGCTCTACCACTCGCCGTCGAAGGCCCAGGTGGCGGCGGCGGTCAACGCCGGTCGCAGCCTCGGCCTGTACATCGGCCACGGCTCGAACACCTCGTGGATCACTTCCGGCTTCTCGGTGTCGGACGTCAACTCGATGCTCTCCAACCAGGGTATGCTGCCGGTGATCTGGGACGTCGCCTGCGTCAACGGCGCCTTCCACATCACCAGCGGCGACTGCTTCGCCGAGGCCTGGCTGAAGAAGGCCGGCGGCGGCGCGGTGAGCTTCGAGGCGGCGACCACCAACGAGCTGTGGGTGCCGCCCTGCGTCGCCCAGCGCGGCATCGTCGACGCCCTCCGGCTGGAGACCGCCTTCACCACCGGCGGCCAGCATCTGGCCGGCAAGATGCACGTCCAGGACCACTTCGGCGACGGCGGGAGCACCGAGGGGACCCAGTTCGTCGAGCAGTCGCACCTGTTCGGCAGCGCCATGATGTGGACCCGGACGGCGCCCCCCGCCATTCCCGACGAGCCGCTGGACGGCGAGGTGGCAGGCGGCGTCGCCAGCCTGACGGTGACCGTCGGCGGCCAGCCGCTGGCAGTTGCCGGCAGCGCCATCGTCAGCTTCCTCGACCGCTCCGGGTCGAGCCCTGTGGTCGTCGGCTCGGGTCTGGTGGACGCCAGCGGCCGGGTCGAGGCGGCGGTGAGCGGCAGCCCCACTCACTGCCACATCCACGGCCGGAACCTGGCGCCCACCGAGTACGTGCTCGCCGCCCGGCCCGACGGCCGGCTGTCGCTCGACGCCGCGGCCTACGCCTGCACGGGCACGGTGGGACTGCGGGTTTCCGACGCCAACGTCGGCGCCGCCGAGGTGACGGTGAGCCTTGCCGGGCCCGGCGGCAGCGCGCCGGTGACCCTGGTCGAGCAGCCCGCTGAGAGCGGCTTCTTCTTCGGCGCCCACACCCTGGGCAGCGCCTTCCCGGTGAGCCACGGCGAGCTGCTCACGGCGAGCTACGTCGACGCCGACGACGGCGCCGCCGGCGCCGGCGTGGTCAAGACCGCGACCGCGGTGGTCGACTGCCAGGGGCCGGCGATCACCGCGCTGACGGTGGCCAGCGACCACCAGTCGGCGACCGTGACCTTCGCCACCGACGAGCCCGCGACCACCGAGGTCGAGTACTGGACCGGCACGGGTGCGCCCCAGGTGGCCGCCGACCCGGGCCTGACCACCAGCCACCAGATCGTCGTCAGCGGCCTCGAACCGTGCTCCCGCTACTTCCTCCGGGTGGCCAGCGTCGACGCCCTCGGCAACCGCACCGCCGCCGAGGTCGTCGCGTCGGACACCGACGGCTGGGCGGTGATCGCGGCGGAGAGCCTCGACGGCGATCCCGGCTGGGCCCGTACCGGCCAGTGGGCCTGGGGCACGCCGGCCGGCGCCAACGACCCGACGGCGGGCCACACCGGCACGACCTTCTTCGGCTACAACCACACCTCGAGCTCGAACGGCAACTACCCGAACAACATGGGCCGGGAGTACCTGACCACGCCGGACTACGACGTCAGCGAGGCGTCGTCGCTGGCGCTCCGGTTCTGGCGCAAGCTCGGCATCGAGAGCGCGACCTGGGACCACGCCTCGGTCGAGGCCTCGAGCGACGGCGGCGCGAGCTGGACCGTGATCTGGGACCACCAGGGCCCGGACGTGACCGACAGCGCCTGGGTGGAGCAGGTCTACGACCTGTCGGCCCTGCTGCCGGCCGCGACCATCCGGGTGCGCTGGGTGATGGGCGCCACCGACACCACAGTCACCTACTGCGGCTGGAACGTCGACGACGTCACCCTCGAGGGCGCCGTGCCCTGCAACCACGCCTCGCTCTTCGCCGACGGCTTCGAGAGCGGCAGCTGCTCCGCCTGGAGCCTCGAGGTCGGGGCCGGGAGCTGACCGGGCGCGGCACGCTGTCATCCAGGCGTCCGGTGAGAGGGGTGGTCAGGGCACGGCGCTGGACCACATCTCGAGGGTTCCGGTCTCGAAGCCGTCGGCGAACAGGGGCGGGTCGTAGTAGTGGAAGCCGAGGTCGGTGACGCCCCCGTCCGGGACTCCGTCGGTCCGGGTCGTGGTGGAGTCCAGGCACACTCCCGAACCGTAGCCGACATTGCACCAGACGCTCGGAATCGCCGCGGGCACGCCGGCGTCGACGCACGGGCTGGTCGCCCCCTGGCCGGCCGCGACGTGGCTCAAGTAGGAGCCGTCGTCCAGGCTCCCGAGACCTCTGGAGACGAACAGCGGGTTGGCATTGAGGTTGCCGTCGCCGGGGTAGGTCGAGCCGGGGGTCATCCTGATGTTCGAGTAGTAGGCCGTGACGCTCCCGGGGGTGGCGGAGGCGATGCCGGAGCTGGGCGAGTCCCAGAGGATCGAGTGGACGAAGTGGGCGGTGCCGGACTCGGTCGTGTAGACCGAGTAGCCGTCGAGCAGCGCGTCGTTGCCCGAAAAGGTGCCGAAGAAGACGTTGACGTGGCCGCTCGCGACATAAAGCGCGCCACCGCGGGGACCGGAGCCGGGAATGAGCGCCCCGTTGCCGACGAACAGGCAGTTGACCAGGGTCTTGTCGCCTCCCAACCACAGCGCGCCGCCGCGCACCGCGTTGTTGCCAATGAAGCGACAGCTCTTGATCTCGGACGTGCCGTCGAGGTGGGCGGCGCCGCCGTCGGCCCAGCTGCTTCCGATCAGCAGAGCCTCGTTGCCGTAGAAGACCGTGTTGGTGAGCACGGCCTGCCCGTAGATGCCTCCGCCGTGAGAATATGATCCGTTGTACAAGAATTCACAATTGTCAATGATCGGTTTGCTTGGGACTCCGGCCAACATGCCTCCGCCGATGTTGGTGGAGATGCAGTTCCGGATCACGCTGTTGCGGATGGTCGGGCTGCTCGAGTTGCAGCGGATGCAGCCGCCTCCGTCGCCGATGTCGTCGGCGCGCCCGTTCTGGATGGTGAAGCCGTCGACCACGGTGTCGTTGCCCTCGCCGGAGTTGAAGACGAAGCACCGAGCCACGGCGCCGCAGTCGATCACGGTGGCCGCCGCGCCGGCCTCCGAGCGCAGGGTGACCGCCTTGCCGTAGAAGCTGAGATTCCGGTTGTTCGTCCCGCTGTAGGTCCCGGGGGCGACGAGCACGGTGTCGCCGGGGCTGGCGGCGCTGATCCCGGCCTGGATGGTGGGGAAGTCCGCCGGGACGCGGATGACGTTCTGGGCCGCCGCCACGGTGGTGACGGCCAGCGCAGCGCACAGGACGGTCGCGGACAGCAGGATCTTCATGGGGCCCTCCCGGTTCTGATCCGCGGCAGTCCTTCCCGGACCCACGGATCGAGGTGGACGTTGAGCCGCGCCGTCGCTCGCCGCCGGCATCGGCCGACGGTGTGGCGGCGGTGGCCGGACCTGACACGCTGCTTCGTGCGTCATCGGAGATCCGATACCGCAATCACCGTGCCAGCTTCGGTGGCGCTGGAACCTGGCCCGAGATTCCTCATGAAGTCTTTTCGATTCCGATAGATGGACAGTAGAGCGGCGACGAGGCTGAGGCGGCTTCGATTTCTCTCGAGGGAGAAGAGGCGTACCAGCGCCTGGTATGAACAAGACCCGAAGTAATTGGAAAAGAGACCTGTAACCTCTTCTCTCGCGACAGGGAATCAGTTTCTCGCCCTCGAGAAGACCCGCGCGCGACCTCTCTTCGCCACTCGCGGACCGGCAGTGCAGGATCCGCGCGGTCACCTTCCGACGTGAACCTGCTCAAGCGATTTCCTGTGAGTGCACGTGCATGACCTCGACGATTCCTGGAGAACTTGGAATTCTGCAGTCTCCAGCC
>CAZKKP010000111.1:0-9875 GCA_964553295.1 uncultured Thermoanaerobaculia bacterium
GCGCCCAGCTCGAGGGCGGCCCGCTGGGTCTGGGCCTGCTCGGCCCGATGCATGACCCGATGGGGCTGAAAGGCGAGCACCCGACGCCAGCCGAGGCGGGCGAACAGCCGCCGCAGCTCGGACGGGCTCGGACGGAGCTCACGGAAGTCATAGTGCAACGGCGCCTGGAGGCCCTCCAGGCGGCCGCTCAGCGACACCGGCGGCCGCCGACCGAGATAGCGGGCGACTGAAGGATCTCGCGGATCGGAGCGGCCGAACAACGCCTCCGTCTCGACGGCGCGGTCCGCCTCCCAGATCTCGTCGACCGTGAGCACGGCGAGCACCACTCCCTCGCCGTCGCGCAACGCCAGGCGATCGCCGGATGCGAGGCGGTCGGCGAGTCCGCGGGCGACGTCGAGGGTCACCGGGATCGGCCACAGGGCGCCGTCGGGCAGGCGCAGGTCGCGGCACACCGACGCCACCGCGGCGCGCCCCATGAAACCGGTCAGCGGCGACATCCCGCCGTTGAGCAGCAGCTCGAGGTCGGCCACCTGGTGGGGCAGCAGGTCCCACGACGGCCAGTCGCGCGATCCTGCTCTCAGCTCGGCGGCGCGCTCCGGGGCGACCAGCAGGTCGACCAGCTCGCCGCCGTGTGCCGGAATGAGATGGTGCATCCGCGAACCCTTCAGAGCCTCGATCAGAATACGTTGAAGCCGACCCGGCGCCGCGCGGTTGCCGAGGCCGGGGGCCCATCCTCGTCAGTCGGCCGGACGCCCGTCCTCGGTCCGACGGTTCCGGTAGAGCTGGCGGTCGACCGCGGCGACCATCGCCTCGACGTCGAGGCCCCCGCCGAGAAACTCGTTCATCCGCTCGGCCTCGCCGCGAGGCTCCTCGACGACGTCGCGATACTCGACGTGGAGGGCCTCGACATTGGGCCGGTAGCGCAGCTGGAACTCGACCTTCTCCAGGTGCTGGGCGTACATCCGCAGCATCTCATCGTCGGGGGTGTCGTGGACCTCGCCCCGCCGGGCCAGCATCTTGGCCTGGGAGGCCAGCACCTCGTGCAGGTTGCGCCGCATGAAGACGACCTTGTAGTACGACGAGTCCGGCAGATGGGTGAGCAGCGACGACACTACCTTGACGACCTTGCCGCGGGCGCCGGCCACCCACGAGCGGTCGCCCTCCTGGGCCAGGTCCTTGACCCGCTCGTCCTCGAAGTAGCCCTTCGGGTTGTCCTCGTCGGCAGCCCGGATGTCGTCGACCACGGTCGCCAGGCCGCCGGCCTCGAGCATCCTCATCGCCATCGACGTACCGGACCGGGGCAGCCCGGAGACGACGACCACCGGCTCGCCGTACTTCAGCTTGCGCACCACCATCGAGAGCAGGGAGGTCATGCGGAACTCCTCAGCGCAGGGTCTGCCGTGGACACGAGGCGTGATGCCTGCCGGCGCACCGGAGCGATCCGGTCGCAGGTTGCCGCGATCGGCAGCGCGGCCTATACTACACCTCCCCGCCGCCCAGGGCCATCGGCCTCCCGTGGCGGCCGCCGCCGGGACCCGCGACCCCGGTCCGGCGCTCACCTCCTGGAGATGCCCGTGACGAGCAGCCTGCCCACAGCGCGGACCTTCGGTCGCGCCGCCCTGACCGCCTCGATCACCGTCGCCCTGGCGGCGGTCCCCGTCCCGCTCGAGGCCTACATCGGTCCCGGCGCCGGCTTCGCGGTGCTCGGCTCCTTCGCCGTCATCCTGGTCACGATGCTCCTCGCCGGCGTGTCGATCCTCGCCTGGCCCTTCCGGACGCTGTGGCGGGCTCTGCGTCGCCGGACCCGCACCCGACCTCTGGTGCAGCGGCTGCTGTTCGTCGGATTCGACGGCCAGGACGCGGCGATCACCGAGCGCATGATGGCCGAGGGCAAGCTGCCCAACCTCTCGAAGCTCGCCGCCCAGGGCAGCTATCGGCGGCTCCGCACCACCTTCCCCTCGATCACCCCGGTCGCCTGGTCGACCTTCACCACCGGTACCAACCCTGGCCGGCACAGCATCTTCGACTTCCTCGACCGCGACCCGCGCAGCTACCTGCCGCGGCTGTCCTCGGCCCACATCGGGCCCCCGGCCCGGATCCTGAAGCTCGGGCGACTGCGCATCCCACTGTCGCGACCTGACATCCGCCTGCTGCGCAGGTCGACGCCGTGGTGGACCCTGCTCGGTCAGGCAAACATCTGGAGCACCATCATCCGGGTACCGATCACCTTCCCCCCGGATCGCTTCTACGGCGCCCAGCTCGGCGCGATGTGCATCCCCGACCTCCTCGGCACCCAGGGGACCTTCCAGCTCTTCACCACCCGCCCGGCGCGCGACGCGATCAAGGAAGGGGGCCTGCGCTTCGACCTCGAAGGCGACGGCGGTCCCGGAAGGTACCGCGGGCGGCTGCGCGGCCCGGAGAACTCGTTCCTCGCGGGCAACCCGCCCATGGAGCTGCCCTTCGAGCTCCTGCTGGACGGCGGCGACGGCCCCGCGACCCTCCGCGTCGACGGCCGGCAGCACGAGCTGCGCCGGGGCGAGCTCAGCGAGTGGGTCAAGCTGCGCTTCAAGGCGGTCGCCGGAATCTCGGTCTCGGGCCTGTGCCGGCTGATGCTGACCGAGACCGGCGAGCACGTGTCGCTGTACGTCACGCCGGTGAACATCGAGCCGGAGAAGCCGGCGATGCCGATCTCCCACCCCTCGTACTACGCGACCTACCTCGAGCGGAAGATCGGCAGCTATGCCACCCTCGGGCTCGCCGAGGACACCTGGGCTCTCAACGAGAAGATCACCGACGACCACACCTTCTGGACCCAGACCCAGGGCATCGACGAGGAGCGCGAGCGGATGCTCCACCTCGCCCTGGACCGGCTGCGCCGGGGCGCGCTGGTCACCGTGTTCGACGCCGCCGACCGGGTCAACCACATGTACTGGCGCTACCTCGAAGACGACCACCCGGCGGCCCGCGACGCCACGGACCGGCAGTACGCCGACGCCATCGAGCGCCAGTATCAGCGCAACGACGCCATCGTCGGCCGGGTCCTCGAGCGACTCGAGGAGGGCGACGTGCTGATCGTGCTGTCGGACCACGGCTGCACCTCCTTCCAGCGCGGCCTCAACCTCAACGCCTGGCTGCTCGAGCACGGCTACCTGGCGCTCAAGGAGGGCAGCGACGGCCGCGAGGAGTGGCTGCAGTCGGTGGACTGGTCGCGCACCCGAGCCTACGCGGTCGGCCTGGTCGGCCTCTTCCTCAACCTGCGCGGCCGCGAGGCCCACGGCATCGTCGAGCCGGGCGCCGAGGCCGAGACGCTCAAGGCGGAGCTCGCCGAGAAGCTGCGCGGCCTGCGCGACCCCGAGAAGGACCGGGTGGCGGTCAACGAGGCCTTCGACACCGACCTGATCTACCGCGGTCCTTACAAGGGCAATGCGCCGGACCTGCTGGTCGGCTACAACCACGGCTACCGGATCTCCTGGGACGGCGCCAGCGGCGTGGTCGCCGGACCGGTGTTCGAGGACAACACCAAGGCATGGAGCGGCGATCACATCGTCGACCCGCGCATCGTGCCGGGGATCCTCCTGACCAGCGTCCCGGTCGATCTCGAGGATCCCCACATCGTCGACATGGCGCCCACCGCCATGACCCTGTTCGGGCTCGAGCCGGCGCCGCACATGGAGGGCCGGCCGCTGTTCGAACGACGCCGATTCGAGGCGGCGTGAGCACCGGCTTGCGACCACCCGCCTCACACGGCAGAATGACCCTGCCCGGCGCCGTCGGCGGCGCCGCGACCGACCCGCGACGAGAGGAAGCCATGTTCGGAACCACCAAGGTCAAGCTCGACAGCGCCCTGGTCGACAAGATCCGCAAGTACGCCCGCATCGCGGGCTACGCGTCGCCCGAGGAGTTCATCACCCACGCCCTTGAGAAGGAGCTCGCGCATCTCGAGGACGCCGACTCCGAGGAGGAGATCAAGAAGCGTCTCCAGGGCCTCGGCTACATGTCCTGACGACCGCGGACGAGCCCGAGAATGAGCTGGTTCAACGTCGTGACGGGGCGGTTCTTCGACCTCCTGCAGGCGCCCCTGGCGGGCCTGGCGCCGTTCTGGGGCGTGCTGCTGTGGTCGATCCCGGTCTCGGTCTTCGCCCTGTACGTCTTCAAGTGGTCGTCGAACCAGGACCGGATCGCCGCCGTCAAGCGCGAGATCCAGGCCGGCCTGTTCGAGATCAGGCTGTTCAACGACGACCTGCGGGCGATCCTGCGCGCCCAGGGGGAGATCCTCCGCCACGTCCTGCGCTATCAGGGACTCGCCCTCAAGCCGATGATCTGGATCCTGCCGCCGGTGGTGGTGGTCATGGTCCAGCTGCACGCCTTCTACGGCTTCCGCGGGCTGGAGCCCGGACGCTCGGCCCTGCTCACCGTCGAGCTCGACCGGAGCTGGGCCGCGCGTCTGGCCGGAGCGGCCGCGCCGGAAGTCGGTCTCGAGCTGCCCGACGGGGTCGTTGCCGAGACCCCGGCAGTGTGGGCCGCCGACCTCGCCGAGGTCGTCTGGCGGCTCAACACCACCCAACCGGGCCGCTACACCGTCACCGTCACGGTCGACGACTCGAGGTACGACAAGGACCTCGCCGCCCTCGACGGCGTCGTCCGCCGCTCACCGGAGCGGCCGTCAACCGGCTTCCTCGGCCAGCTCGAGTGGCCGTCTGAGGCGCCGCTTCCCGCAGACGGCCCGGTGCGCAGAATCTCCCTCGCCTACCCCGACGGCAGAATCGGCCTGCTCGGTTTCGAGCTCGAGTGGAGCTACGGTTGGATGGTGGTGTTCTTCGGCCTGACCATCGTCCTCGCCGTGGCCCTGAAGAAACCTCTCGGAGTCGAGCTCTGACCGCCGGCGCCGCCGCCCGCCCGTGCCCATGAGCGGCCCCGGGACCTCTCCGCCATCCGCCGCGCCATCCCGGGCCCAGCTCGGGGCGGTCCTGGTCTGCCTGGCGGCCGCCCTCTGGGGGCTGGACGGCGTCGTGCTGACGCCGCGTCTGTCGGCGCTGCCGGTACAGCTGGTGGTCTTCCTCCTGCACGCGCTCCCCTTCCTGCTCATGGCGCCGATCCTTGGCCGGCGTTGCTGGCCCCGCCTCGCCGCCCTCGGGCCGAGCGGCTGGACGGCTCTGCTGGCGGTGAGCCTGTGCGGCGGCCTGATCGGCACCCTGGCGATCGTCCACGCCCTGTTCCTCGTCGGCTTCCGCCAGCTGAGCATCGTCGTGCTGCTGCAGAAGCTGCAGCCGCTCTTCGCCCTCGGGCTGGCGGCGGCAGTGCTCGGCGAGCGCCTGTCGGCCCGCCTGCTGGGCTGGGCGGCCGCGGCAGTGGCCGGCGCCTACGTGATGACCTTCGGTCTCGGACTGCCTGACTTCCAAGGTGGCGCGGTCAACGGCCGTGCTGCCTTCTGGGCGCTGGTCGCCGCCGCCGCCTTCGGCGCCGCGACGGTGCTCGGCAAGCGTCTGCTCGGCGCCACCGACGTGGTCACGGCCACCGTCGGCCGTTACGGCGTGACCACCGCGCTCGCCGCGCTGACCCTCGTCGTCAGCGGGGTGGGCTTCCCCCTGGCGGCGGTCGGCGGACGGGAGTGGACCCTGCTCGTGGTGATCGCCCTGACCACCGGCAGCGGCGCCATCTTCCTCTACTACGTCGGTCTGTCGAGGATCAGGGCGAGCGTCGCCACGCTGTGTGAGCTGTGCCTGCCGCTGTCCGCGGTGATCCTCGACCATCTGGTGAACGGCTCGCGGCTGGCGCCGTCACAGTGGCTCGGGGCGGCCCTGCTGGTCACCGCGATCGCCCGCGTGTCGCTGCTCAAGGAACAGCCGGGAAGAGCCGGGGAAGGCGAGCGCTGACGGCATAGGTCGTGACCGCGACCGCCGCCCGCAGGGTGAGCCACCGCGAAGGCCCCGCAACCACGGGGATCGGCAGGGTTCTCGGGGTCGGGTCCCGGCGCCACCACCGACCCTCGGCGTCGGCCGCCTCCTGCAGGCGGCGCAGCGACGGCCCCAGGCGCTCGTCCCAGGGATGACCCGCCCGGGCGAGAGCCCACAACGCCTCGAGCTGGTCGGTCGAGGTCAAGCGCGGATGGCCGAAGGACGACGCCCCGCGGACCGACCTCGTGCCGAGCCAGTCGACGAGCACCCCGCCGGCCTTCGCCAGCAGCGCGCGTCGACCGGTCTCCGCTGCCGCGCGCAGGGCCGCGACCGCGACGACCGCTCGGGATCCGCCCCGCAGAGTGGGCAGCGCCTCCTCCTCCAGCCAGGCCAGCGCCTCCTGCACCCGGAGGTGCCGCCCCCAGCCCAGGAAACACACCGCCTGGACCGCGCGCGCCGTCGCCACCGGGCTCGGCCCGGCCCCGGGCCGCTCCTCGAAGCCGCCCACACCGGTGGCGGTCGCGAGCAGCCTCCCGGCGGCCGCCTGCAGACGGGGGTCGGCAGGGTCGGCGCCGAGCTCGGTGGCGGCAACCAGCCGCCAGCTCGGCCCGCGGTGGCGATGCCACTCGGGGGTTCCCATGTCCCAGCGTCCATCCGGCAGCAGCCGCTCGAGCAGCGTGGCCACCGGCTCGGCGGCGCTGGCGCCCCCGCGGGCGCGCTGCGCCGCTGCACTGTCCGGGCTGCGACCGACCAGCTCGAGCAGCGTTCGCCAGCAAAGCCCCGGTCGCCCTTCGTCGAGCAGCCAGGGCAGCGGGTCGCGGCGCAGCGCCTGCCAGCCGCTGTCGACCTCGAGGGTCACGCCCGACCCATCCGGCGCTGCTGCATCGTGTGCCGGAGCACCCTGAGCGCGCTCTCGACCCGAGAGATCCGCCGGTTCCGGTCGCGGATCGCGTCCAGGTCGGTCTGGTTCGGGCCCTCCGACCGGGTCTCCCGCCGCTTCAGGGTCGCCTGGGACAGCAGCGTGTAGCCGTCGCACACCTGTCGCGCCATCGCCGGCGCCGATCCTCCCATGAATGTACCCATCGATCCTCCTCGAGCTCGTCCTACGTCGTCTCCCCAGCCTGCGACCCGGTCCGACGATTCGCCGGTCGCAGCGTACCGGCGCCGAGCTCCAGGATCGAGCCGGCGCGCAGCGCGAGGTCCCGGTCCGAGGTCACCCAGACTGCAGTCCGGCCCAGGGACGCGCGTACCACGGTTGCCCGCCAGAGCTCGGCCCGGACCGCGTTGACCCACGGCACCGGATCGACCACCACCAGCACGCGGTAGGCCGACGGCAGCACCCGTGCGGCGAGCAGCAGGAGGCGATGGTAGTCCGACAACGGCCGCCCGTCCGGGCCGAGGTCGACTCCGGCCCGATCGCCCTCGACCTCGTCCAGCGCACAGCTCTCGCGCACCGCGGCGAGGGTCGACGGGCTCAGGGGCTCGGCGCACAGCGCCGCGACATTGCGCTCGAGGTCGCCGGCGACGAAAGGCTCGCCGCGTGCCACCACCGCTACCAGCCGGTCGTCTGACGCCAGCGGCACGCCATCGACGGAGATCTCCCCTGCCAGTGGCGCCCGGCGTCCGCTGAGAACCTCGCCGAGCGCGGCGGCATGACTGGCGTCGTCGCACAGCACCGCGACCGTGTCGCCGGCGCGCAGCTCGAGGTCCAACGGCACCGTCAGGGGCAGGCCGCGACGGTCCGGCACCACGACCCCCCGCAGGCTGACCGTCCCCCGCACCTCGCGGCTCGGCGGCGCCACCACCGGCTGGCCTTCGCCATCGGGCGTCAGGCCGCGACCGATCCGGGACGCGGCCCACAGCACGACGGCCGGCGCCAGCCAGCCGCCGCGCCCGCCTTCGACCAGGGTCGGGTCGACCAGGAAGGCAGCCCCCCAGCCGGCCATCGCCACGAGGTCGGCGGCGTCAGGTCGGCGCTGCCATCGCTGTCGCCCGATCCACCCGACCAGGACGACGACCCCGGCCAGCAGCAACCAGCCGACCGCAACCCTCGGCGCACCGAGGATCAGGATCGACGCCCAGGCGACGACGAGCGTGGCGAGGGAAGCGACGAGCCGCGCCCGGCGTTCCTGCGGGTAGGATCGCGGCGCTGCCAGCGCCGCCACGACCATGACCGGCGCCCAGGATGGTCGCCAGGCCGCGATCCACGGCAGAGCAGCGAGCAGCACCGCCTGGCACCACGGCACGGCCACGACCAGGATTTCTTTCATAGAGGGATGGTACCGTGGCCGGCCGGCCCCTCCAACAACGACCACGCCCCACTTCAGGCCTTCGCCACCGGGAGGACGACCCGTGACCGCACTGGACGAGCTCGACCTTTACCAGCTCGACACCCTCCTGACCGACGACGAGCGCATGGTGAGGGACTCCGTCCGCGACTGGGTCGCAGACCGCGTGCTCCCCGGCATCGAGGCATGGGCCTACGAGGGTCGCTTCCCCCGGGAGCTGGTCGGCGAGATGGCCTCCCTCGGCCTGCTCGGCGCCCCCTACACCGACTACGACCTGCCCGGTCTCGGACCGGTCGCCTACGGTCTGGTCAACCAGGAGCTCGAGCGCGGCGACTCCGGACTGCGCTCCTTCGTCTCGGTCCAGACCTCCCTCGTGATGTACCCCATCCTCACCTGGGGCAGCCCCGCGCAGCGCGACCGGTTCATCCCGCAGCTCGCCGCCGGCAGAGCGATCGGCTGCTTCGGACTGACCGAGCCGGACTTCGGGTCCAACCCGGGCGGTATGCGCACGCGCGCCGTGCACGACGGCGGCGGCTGGGTCCTCGACGGTGAGAAGGCGTGGATCACCAACGGCGACATCGCCGACGTCGCGGTGGTGTGGGCGCGAACCGGCGAGGGCATCCGCGGCTTCCTGGTCGAGCGCGGGACGCCGGGCTTCTCCACCGTCGAGCACCGCGGCAAGTACTCGCTGCGCGCCTCGGTGACCTCGCAGCTCGTGTTCAGCGACTGTCGGCTGCCCGCCGACGCACTGCTTCCCGGCACCACCGGGCTGAAAGACCCGCTGACCTGTCTCACCCAGGCCCGCTTCGGCATCGCCTGGGGGGCGATCGGCTCCGCCATGGCGACCTTCCGCTCGGCATTGGACTACGCCAGGACGCGCATCCAGTTCGGCGGTCGACCGATCGCCGCCCACCAGCTTGTGCAGCAGAAGCTGGTGTGGATGTACAACGAGATCGTCAAGGGCCAGCTCCTCGCCCTCCAGCTCGGCCGCCTGAAGCAGACCGGACGGCTCCGCCACGAGGCCGTGTCCCTGGCCAAGCGCAACAACGTCTGGGTCGCCCGGGAGTGCGCCCGGACCGCGCGCGACATCCTCGGCGCCGCCGGCATCGTCAACGAGCACCCGGTGATGCGTCACCTGATGAACATCGAGTCGGTGTTCACCTACGAGGGCACCCATGACATCCACACCCTGGTGGTCGGCGAGTACCTGACCGGCATCCCGGCCTTCGAGCCACCGCCGGCGCCGTGACCGCGCGGTCCTCGAGGGCACACCAACGAGAGAGACCACCGCGCCGTATACCCTGGTGAACGGGCCACACAACGAGCCCGGAAACGACAGAAACCCACTCCTTCCTCCTCCTCCGGGCCCCACATGGGGCCTCCTTTTTTTTCCGGGGCGGGGCGGGCTCGGGGCGGGGCGGGCTGCCTCGGTCGACGCCGGAGGCCGCGTGCCGCCGCGGCCGGATTGTGGCGCCGGCGTCTCGCCGGCGCTGGGGATGGCGCGGGATGGCACGGCCGCTGCACAGGACGCATCGCCGTGCGGACGGCTCGCGCCCACGCCACCGACCCCGGAGCCGGCGGGACGCCGGCTCTACAATTCGCTCGATCGGTCTTGGGAGCCCGCGCGGGGCGGGCTGCCTCGGTCGGTCTTGGGGAGCGCGGGCGGGGCGGGCTGCCTCGGTCGACGCCGGAG
>CAZKKP010000112.1:0-9875 GCA_964553295.1 uncultured Thermoanaerobaculia bacterium
CGGCGGTGAGGCGACGCCGAATCCGCAGTCTTCCGGTATTGTGTCCGCCGTGTCCGCCGCCGTCACCTCGCCGCGCCCCGGGTGGTCGTTGCTGCTCTCGTTGTGGGGCATCGGCGGCGTGACGCTGCTGCTCGGCTCGGCGATCTGGCGTCTGGCCCTGATCGCGGTCGAGCCGATCGCTGACGGCGCCCTGGGGCCGGGGCACTGGCTGGCGCTGGCTCTCTGGGTCGTCTTCATGGCCTGGGCGGAGGGCTACCGCGGCTTCCAGACCAAGTTCTCGCCGCGGACGGCGGCGCGGGCGCTCCATCTCGGCCGCCATCCGACAGCGCTCCGGGCGATCCTCGGTCCGCTGTTCTGCATGGGCTTCTTCGGCGCGACGCGGAAGGTGACGATCACCGCCTGGGCGATCACCACCATGGTCGTCTGCCTGGTGCTGCTCGTCGGCAACCTCGAGCAGCCATGGCGGGGCATCATCGACGCCGGCGTCGTCGTCGGTCTCATCTGGGGGCTGGTCAGCCTGCTCGCCTTCTTCCTCCGCGGCCTCGCCACCGGCCGACTGCCGGTCGACCCGGAGGTGGTCGACTGACCGTGCCGCGAGGCCGCCTCAGCCGCGGGCGGCGGGGAGTGTGATGCGCCGTCGCTCCGGGTCGGGCTGCTGGCGGTAGAGGATCGCCATGCGGCCGATTGCGCCGACGCACTCGCAGCCGAGGCGCGGCTCGAGCTCGGTGGCGATCGCGGCCCGCTGGTCGCGCTCGGCCAGGATCTGCACCTTGACCAGCTCCCGGGCGGTGAGCGTGGCGTCGATCGACGCGACCACCGAGTCGGTCAGCCCCTCCTTGCCGATGTGGGCCTTCGGCTGCAGCCCGTGGGCCAGCCCGCGCAGGTACTTCCGTTGTGATCCCGTGAGCACGGCCGATCCTCCACCTCGAGAGGCTGCGAAGGGTACCACGGCGCGGGGGTTCGGGGCATGATGGCGGTCGATGGAGATCGCCTACCAGGATCTCGACCACGAGCAGACGCCGCTCGGCCGGCTCGAGCTGAGGCGCTTCGTCACCGACGCCGGCGAGTCGGGCTACGAGCTTCTGATCGACGGCGCCTTCCTGATGGCCTCCCACGGCAGCCACTCCGAGCGGCTGATGGCCCGGCTCGCCCACCAGCGGCTGGCCGGCGCCGACCGCGATCTTGAGGTCCTCCTCGGGGGTCTCGGCGCGGGACACACCCTGCGCGCCGTCCTCGACCTACCGCGGGTGTCCCGGGTCGTGGTCGCCGAGATCGGCCGCAAGGTCGAGGGCTGGAACCGCCGCTTCTTCGCCCCGTACAACGGCGGGGCGGTCGACGACCTGAGGGTCGAGGTCGTCGTGGACGACGTGGCGAGGGTGCTGCGACGGCATCCCGCCGCCTTCGACCTCGTGCTGCTCGACGTCGACAACGGCCCCGGGTGGCTCGCCGCCCCGGGCAACGCCGGGCTCTACCGGTCGACAGGCCTGGCCGATTGCCGCCGCAGCCTGCGACCCGGCGGCGTGCTCGCCTTCTGGAGCCCGCAACCCAACCCGGTCTTCGAAGCCACCCTCGCCGCCGAGATCGAGGCCTTCGAGCGCGAGCACACCGACGCCTTCGGGCGCACTGAGGGCGAGCCCGGAAGCGTCATCTACCTGGTCCGGGCATGAATGGCGTCCACAAGCTCCCTGTCGTCCCCGATTCGCGCTATCCTGTCCTCGACGCGTCGGTAGCTCAGTGGATAGAGCATCGGACTTCGGATCCGACGGTCGGGGGTTCGAATCCCTTCCGACGCGCCATAAGAATCAAGCACTTAGGCTCGTCTCAGGACGGGCAGGTTTCGTCGGGTCGCACCTGGGTCGCACCCGTCGGCGATCCGAGAGACGACGTCTCACCGTCTCACCATTGAGCCGGGTGACCGGGAAGAGGAGGTGGGGCGGCTCGGGAAGAAGGTCTACGCGGCCGCCATCGGACTGGCGGCAGCGCTCTCGAAGGTGGCGTTTCGCACGATTCCGCTGAGGGCGGCGTGGTTCTCCGGCTGCTACCGGTAACGTGTGCCCTGGTGTACACCTGTTTGATGACGTCTCGCATGTGCGTCGGCCTGCGGGCACCGCCAGCGCTGTGCCTCTCGCCTCTGCGGTTCTGGCGCGTGGTTCGGTGGCGGGAGGGCCTGCGCAGCACGGATGCTCGGCAGTGCGTCTTGGAAATGGGACTGGAAATCATTGTGGGCCTGGTCTATGATGCCCCGTCGGTCAGATCTCGAAGGGGGCGGCGTCGTGGCGAGAAGCGGGTCATGGGGGGCGGCGCTGGCGGCCATGCTGGCGCTGGCCGGCGGGATCGCCGGAGCGGATCAGGTGGTGGCCACCGCGGCGGCGGCCGACGCCGTCGAGAGAACGAGCTGGCGCGGAGAGGTTCACGAGGCTTCTCGCCTGGAGGTTCTCAACCCCTTCGGGGACATCCGGCTGCGCTACGGCGGCGAGGGGCGGACTGTCGAGGTGACGGCTGTGCTCCAGCAACTGGATCCGGCCGGCAGCCGCCTCGAGCTCGAGGCGGACGTGACCGAGGGGTCGGCCCTGGTTCGTGTGGTGCGGCGGGGTGGCCCGGAAGCGCCCTCACCGGACCTTCAGGCCGACCCCAGCCGGGCGGACATCGTGGTGCTGGTGCCGGCGGGGCTTGCGGTGGCCGCCCGAGGTGACCGTGGGTTCTTGGAGAGCACCGGGCTGGATTCCGACGTGGAGCTCGAGACCGTGTCCGGCGCCATAAGGGTGCGCTTCACCCGCGGTCGGGTGCTGGCGCACAGCGAGCGCGGAGGGATCTCGGCGGTGCTCCTGCCGGGGGTGACCACCGCGCCGCAGCGTGTCAGCACCGCCACCGGTCCGATCGAGGTGTGGGTGAGCGACGCGTGCTCCCTGGAGGTCACGATGGCCACCTCGGCCCGCGTGACGAGCGACTACTCGATGCAGGTCAAGCACCACGACCAGGAGGAGCCGGACAAGGTGGCGACGGCGGTGGTGGGCGGCGGCGGCTCGCCCCTCGAGCTCCGGAGCAGGCGCGGCGACGTGTCGCTGCGGCGGCTGGTCCAGCCGGAGCAGCTCGAGGTCCGACCGGCGCCCGGTGGAGCAGCGCCGTGACGTGAGGAGTAGAATCGCCGGAGCGCCGCGGGTGGCGCGGCCCGTCCTTTCTTCCAGGAGTTCAGGAGTTCGAGATGAGTGTGTGCAGGGGGGGTGCTCGATGACTGTTTCAGCGTGTTCGACGAGAGGGATGTGCGACAGTGGCGACGCGGGCCTGGGACTCGCTCGTGGGGCCGGGATGGCGCTCGCGCTCGGCGTCGCCATGCTGCTTTGCTCGCCGGCCCACGCTCAGGAGGTGAAGGAGGAGGAGCCGGGGCCGGTGGTGGTCGGCGCGCCGGTCACCCCCTACGTCGCGGACGTCGACCTGCGCGACCTGCCGCCGGCGCCGGAGTGGCGGCCGGGGATGCCGATCCGCGAGGTGCCGCGGCGCACCTTCCGGCCGCCGGACACCGTGCCGCCGGAGCCGGCGCCGCGCTGGGACCCGCTGGTCGACCTGCAGATGGCGGCGACCCCTTCGTGGAGCGAGGCGTTCACCACCCCGAGCCGCAACTTCACCGGTTTCAGCTACCAGGGCGTGAATCCCTCCGACCCGGTGGGCGACGTCGGGCCGAACCACTACATCCACTCCTCCAACTCCGGCGGCAGCTCGGTGATCCGGGTCTACGACAAGTCCGAGCCGACGCCGGTGCAGCTCGCCTCGACCACCATGTCGGCCATCGCCGGCGGCACCGGTTCCTGCGGCAGCGGTCGCGGCGACCCGGTGGTGATCCACGACCAGTTCGCGGACCGGTGGCTGCTCACGGAGTTCGCCTCCAGCGGCAACAGCCTCTGCGTCTACGTGTCGCAGACCCCCGACCCGATCAGCGGCGGCTGGTTCGTCTACCAGTTCAACATGCCCAGCTTCCCCGACTACCACAAGTGGGGGGTGTGGCGGGACGCCTACGGGATGGCCGCCAACGAGAGCGCACCCTCGGCCTACGCCTTCGACCGGACCGCCATGCTCGCGGGTCAACCCGCCACCTACCAGCGGTTCACCGCCCCGGGGCTGTCGGGCTTCGGCTTCGAGACCATGACCCCGGCCGACACCGACGGGCCGCTGCTGCCTCCGGCCGGCAGCCCGATCCCGTTCATCCGGCACATCGACAACGAGGCCCACTCCGGCTACGCCGGTCCGGGGGACTACATCCAGCTCTGGTTCCTCGACGTGGACTGGGCGACCCCGGCGAATACCACCTTCACCGCGGCCCCGACGATCCAGGTCAGCGAGTTCGACTCGAGCCTGTGCGGCTTGACCAGCTTCTACTGCATCGGCAAGCCGGGCGTCGCGCAGGGCAGCACCTCCTCCCTCGACCCGCTCCGCGAGCCGGTGATGTTCCGCCTGGCCTACCGCAACTTCGGCGGCCACCAGGCGATGGTCGGCAACCTGGCGACCGACATCGACGGCAACAACCTCGCCGGCATCCGCTGGTTCGAGCTGCGCGGCTCGGGCTCGGCCTGGGGGCTCCATCAGGAGGGCACCTATGCCCTCGGCGACGGCGTCAACCGCTGGATGGGCTCGATCGCCATGGACGGCGCGGGCAACATGGCCCTGGGCTACAGCGTGTCGAACAGCACCAGCGTCTACCCGGGCATCCGCTATGCCGGCAGGCTGGCGGGGGACCCGCCGGGCACCATGCCCCAGGGGGAGGCATCGATCCTCGAGGCGAGCGCGAACAACGGCAGCAACCGATGGGGCGACTACTCGTCCATGAACGTCGACCCGCTCGACGACTGCACCTTCTGGTTCGCCAACAAGTTCGGCGGGCCCAGCTCGGGGCAGTGGTCGACCCGGGTCGCGTCCTTCAGGTTCGACGCCTGCGGCACCCCGGACTTCTACCTGACCACCGCGCCCGCGAGCGTCTCGGCCTGCGTCGGCCAGCCGGCCGACTTCGCGGTCACCATCGGCTCGGTGGCCGGGTTCTCGGATGGGGTGACCCTGAGCGCCTCGGGCAACCCCGGGAGCGCGGCCTACGTGCCCAACCCGGTGACGCCGCCGGGGAGCAGCACGCTGACCATCTCCGGCGCGGCCGCCGGCAGCTACACCTTCGACGTGGTGGCCACCAGCACCACCGGCAGCAAGAGCGACACCGTGGGTCTCCAGGTGCAGGCATCCACGCCCTATGCGCCGGACCTCGTCGCGCCGGCCAACGGCGCCTTCAACCAGCCGGTGCGGCCGACCTTCCAGTGGACCGGCAGCGACACCGACGCCTTCACCCTCGAGGTGGCGACCGATGCAGGCTTCGCCACCGTGGTCTACTCCACCACGACCGGCGGCACCTCCGCCACCCCGGATTTCGACCTGGCGTCCAACACCGAGCACTTCTGGCGGGTGACGGGGGCAAACGCCTGCGGCGACGGCCCCTCCTCGACGGTGTACTCGTTCTTCACCCTGCCCCTTCCCGGCGACTGCCCGGTGGGCGCGGTGGCGGTCGAGGTTGCCCGCTACGGCTTCGAGTCCGGCGCCGGCGGCTGGACTTCGAGCGGCACCGGCAACACCTGGGCGATCTCGACCTCGAACCCCTATGCAGGCGCCTCGCACTTCCGCGGCGTCGGAACCGCCGCCGTGACCGACCAGAGGTTGGCGTCACCGTCCATCGCCCTGCCCAGCGGCCAGAACCCCATGGTGCTGCGCTTCTGGCACGCTCCCAACCTCGAGTCCAGCGGCAGCACCGCCTGCTACGACGCCGGCATCCTCGAGGTCACCACCGACGGCACGACCTGGACCCAGGTGCCGAACTCCGACCTGCTGGTGGGCGGTTACACCGGCGCCATCTCCAGCTCGTTCAGCAACCCCCTCGGCGGTCTCCAGGGCTGGTGCGGCCCCAACCCGGCGCCCTACCAGCAGACCATCGCCGACCTGAGCGCCTACCAGGGCCAGACGGTGCAGCTCCGCTGGCGGATCGGCACCGACTCCTCGGTCAGCCGTCCCGGCTGGGACGTTGACGAGGTCTTGGTGCAGAGCTGCGCCTTCGGACCGAGCGCGCTGATCTTCGCCGACGGCTTCGAGTCCGGCACCACCGACGCCTGGATCATCGGCACCGACCCGGAGAGCCGAAACCCCTGACATCGACACCTTCAGCAGTCTCTGCAAGGGGAGGGCCGCACGGCCCTCCCCGTTCTTTCTGGCGCCCACCGCAGGCGCGACCGACCAGGCGACTCCCCTCGACCCGAGGCGGCTCGGGCAGCATTGGTGCCACCCATTAGAAGGCCGGTGTCTCAGGCTTCAGGCTCCTAGGATCTCGACAACTCACTCAATCACTGTGATCTACGGGTCGTGGAGCCATCTCTCCCTACTCCGGAATCTCGGCAAGACGGACCCAAGTTCTAAGATCCTAAAGCCTGACAATGTCCGCGAGTATCTCGGCACCACGGTTGGAGGATCGGCGCGACGTTCGACCGGGCGGGCGGCCGCGATGACGTCAGCGGGTCGCGGTCAGGCGAGGAGGCCGAGATGGGCGGCGGCGTGGGCGGCCAGCCACACCGCCAGGCAGATGACGGCCAGGCCGGCTGTGTAGCGGCGCCAGTCGGCGAGGGTGGCCGGCGCCCCCTCGGTGGTCTGGCCGCCGAGCCGACGAACGTCGACCCAGCGCACCGCGGCCATGGTGGCCACCACCACCCAGTAGGCGACGTCGCGCAGGCTGAGGGTGGATCCTTCCTCGAAGGCGATGGACAGGGTCAGCAGGGCGATCAGGGCGCTGCCGCCGATCATCCAGTACAGGCGGGCGAGGAGACCGGCGAGGCTTCCGCTGCGCGGGGTTTCGGGCGGGGTAGTCGAAGACATTCAAGCCTCCGGTGATGCCGGACCGGAAGCCGTCGGTCGAGCGGCACTGCCGGTGCGGCGTTGTCCGGTGTCGGGCACGCGCGCGCCCGACACCCACCGGGAGGCGGCCCGACCACCCGAGACGGCCTGCGCCGGCGAACAGCCACCGCCGCACCCCTGCCGCTGGTGCGCACGACGCGCCAGCAAGCTCCTTTGCACCCTAACGGTTCCTCGACCCCCGGTCAAGGCGCCCCGACGGAGGGTCGCCGTACCCTCGCCCCCCGAGCACCGCCAACCCGCGCCCCAGCGCCGCGCAGGAGCCCGAGGTCGGTGGGGGCCGATGCGACGACTCGGGCCCGGAGGTGAGCAACCCGGTGTTGAGCTCTGAGCTGGCCGCAGCAGACGTATGGAGTTCGGGCCCAGTAGGTTGTTGAGGAAGTCAAGAATGAAAACGAGTCGCGTTACTGAAACGTACAGAAGTATTACACAAGCGGAGTTGACAGATTGTTGTGCGGCCCATACCGTGCCCGACCAAGAAGACTGAATCGCGGCGATCCTGTCTATCGACATATCGCGATTTGTTCATGCACCGGTGGTCTTCTCTGTACAACCTCGGGTGTGGGCGGGTGCCATCAGCCGTTCCGTACACGGGGGTTCCGGCGCCGGCCGTCACCGGTCGCGTCGGTGGGGGACGGGACATGGTCGGTCGGCTCCTGGCGTTGGCACTCGTGGTGGTGGTGGGATGGACGGGACCTGCGGCGGCCGGCGATCCGCTGGCGGTGGCGCAGCTCGAGGTGCGCGGCAGCCGGCTGTGGATCTACGCCGACGACGAGGTCGACGACGCGTTCCAGGTGCTCGACGTCGGCGAGCGGGGCGTCGTCCGTACCTGTTTCGGCGGCGTCGACGCGCCGTGCGGCACCGTCGCTCCCCACGACCCGCGAATTGCCGGGCTCGAGGTCAGGGGCGAGCTGCGCGGGCCCCAGCTGGTGGAGCCCATGGAGCTCGCCATCGCACCCGGCGGCGCCTTCCTGCTGCCGGCCTTCCAGCAGCAGGGGAGCTACACCCTGGAGAACCTCCGGCTGGTGCGAACGGCCACCGACGAGGTGCTCGGCTGGTGCGACCCGCCGGTCGCGAGCCTCACCGTCGCCCGCATCGCCATCGCCTCCGCCGCGGTCAGCCGGCTCTCGCTGGAGGACCTCGAGGCCCGCGGCATCGCCCTGACCAGCGAGAGCTTCCAGGCCTTCAACTTCACCGTCGGTTTCGCCTTCGGCGAGGAGATCGTGCAGCTCGAGCTGCCGTTCCTCTATCAGGGCAACGGCCTCGTGTCGCCCCTGGACAGCCCCTCCGTTGACGTCTCCGGGCTGTCGGACGACACCCTGAGGACGGTCCAGCGGTGGCAGCCGCCGAATCTGGTCCCCTTCGTGCTCGAGACTCCGGCGGAGGAGCTGCTCGACACCACCGACGAGGAGGACCAGCAGCTCCGCCTGCCGATGTTCGGCGCCCTCGTGCTGCCCGGCAACGTGTCCTTCCTCAACCAGTTCTTCGAGGCCCGGCTGGTGGTGGCCAACGGTGCGCCGGCAGGCGCCGGGGTCGAGCTGGTCGACCTGGAAGGGCTGCTCCGCCTGCCCTCCGGGAACGTGCTGCGGGTCGCGGAGACGGCGCCGCCGGCGCCGGCCGGCCAGTGGCTGCCGGTGCGGCGGACCGGGGACGGCAGCCACATCGTCGGCCCCGGCGAGCAGGCGTCCGCGGCCTGGGTGGTCGAGGGGCTGGTGGCCGGCACCCACCTGTTGCGCCTGGAGGTCGAGGGCGAGATCCACCGACCGGGCCGCGAGCCGCTCCCGGTCCGCACCTTGACCCAGGCCGCGGTCGATGTCGTCGACCCGGGCTTCCACCTGAGCTTCACCCACCCTGACGTGGTGCGGGAGGGCAGCGAGTACTCGCTGATCGTCACCCTGACCAATCTGTCGCGGGTCGAGCGGCACCTGATCACGGTGGCGATCAACCCGGCGAGTGTGGTCGGGGCGACCCTGCTCGAGCCGGCGAGCGGCGTCGCCGAGACGATCCCCACTCTGGCCCCCGGCGCGTCGGAGACGGTCGAGTTCCGGCTCGAGGCCGAGGTCACCGGCAAGGTCGTGGCGAGCACCTTCGAGTCGAGCGCGGACGGCGTATCGGGCTCGATCCGCCTGGTCACCGGCGTCGGCGAGCTGGGCATCCCGCTGTCGCCGGCGACTCTGCGCCTGCCCAGGTTCAGCGAGCGCCTGGCGCCGCCGTACGTCCCGGACGACGGCTTCCAGCGGGCATTCCTGCGCTTCCTCGGCCTGGCCTACAGCCTCGCGGTGGCCCCCGCAGGTCTGGTCCCTGGCGGCCTGCCCGGAGTGATCCGCGCCGACGTCGAGCAGCGCGCGTTCGACGTCGCGGCGGCCGGTCAGCGCACTTTCCTCGGCGACGACCTGCTCTCCTCCATCGAGGTCATGATCCTCGAGCTGCTCGGCAACACCGAACCCCGCCTCGAGATGGACGAGCTCCGTCGGCGGCTCGACCGCGGGCTCGAGGCTGGCGACGAGCTGGGCCGGCTGCTGCGCTGGCAGCAGGACGTGCGCGGTCTCGACGCCGAGGCGCTGCTCGACCACCTCGCCTCGACTACCTCGTACATGGACCTTCACGTCGCGGCCCTGTGGCTGCCGGACGACCCGGCGTTGGAGCTGAGTCTGGAGGCCGCGGACGGCTCGACCGCCCTGGCCGGCTGCCTCGGCAGCGCCGGGGTCGAGCGCTCGCTGCCTTTCGGTGAGGTGATTGGGGTCTCCACAGTGCCCGGCGGCGAGGCTGACGGCGAGCTCGCGGTCATCGGCGCGGTCTGGGCCGACGAGCGATTCACCGTGCGCCTGACCAACCGCGCCGCCGGCGATCTGGCGGGCCGGCTCATCCTGCTCGTGCCGGGGGCCGACGGTCTGCCCCGGCGGGTCGACCTCGGTCGCCCGGTGGCGCCCGCGGGCGGCGCGCTGGTGCTC
>CAZKKP010000113.1:0-9792 GCA_964553295.1 uncultured Thermoanaerobaculia bacterium
CGGTGCTCAAGGCGCTCGAGATCATCGAGCGCGAGCCGGAGCGCCGGGAGCGGCTGTGGGAGAACACGCGGTACATGATGCGCGAGTTCACCATTCTGGGCTTCGAAACGGGCGGATCGGCCTCGCCGGTGATCCCCCTGGTGGTCGGCGAGGACTTCACGGCCTTCCGGATGACGATGCGGTTGCAGCAGGAGGGCTTGTTCGTCAACCCGGTGGTGTCGCCGGCGGTGCCCCCGGGCAAGGCGATGATCAGGACCTCGTACATGGCGACCCACACCCGCGACCACCTCGACCGGGCCCTCGAGGCGATCGCCGCGGTGGGTCGTGAGATGGGCGTCATCCGATGACCGTGCGGGCGGTCCGAGGTCGCCGCGACCTGGCGGCGTTCCTCGAGCTGCCGTTCCGCCTTTATCGCCATGACCCCTTCTGGGTGCCTCCCCTGCGGTCAGCCGTGCGAGCGCTGCTCGATCAGCGCCGACACCCGTTCTACGACCGGGGCCGCGCGGCGGAGATCGAGCTTTTCCTGGCTGTCGAGGGGCGCGACGTCGTCGGCCGGGTCGCCGCCATCCACAACCACGCGCACCATCGTTTTCACGACGAGAACGTGGTCTTCTTCGGGTTCTTCGAGTGCATCGACCGTCCCGACGTCGCCCGTGGGTTGCTCGGTGCGGTCGAGCACTGGGCCCGGCAGCGTGGTGCGGACACGCTGCGCGGCCCCATGAACCCGTCGACCAACTACGAGTGCGGGCTGCTGGTCGAGGGCTTCAACCGGCCGCCGGTGCTGATGATGACCTACAACCCGGACTACTATCCCCGGCTGCTGGTGAGCGCCGGTCTGGGCAAGGCGAAGGACCTCCTGGCCTTCATCTCACCGGTCCACGGCGGCAGCCTTGACCGCCTCGAGCGCCTGGCCGAGCGGACCCGATCGCGCAACCCCGGCCTCACCACCCGGCCCGCGAACCTCGGCGACTTCGCCGCCGAGGTGCGCCTGGTACAGCGGATCTACAACGCCGCCTGGGAGCGCAACTGGGGCTTCGTGCCGATGTCCGACGCCGAGATCGTCGCCCTGGCCAAGGAACTCAAGCCCCTGGTCCAGCCGGAGCTGCTGCGCTTCGCCCTGTACGACGGCGAGCCGGTCGGCTTCCTGCTCGCGGTGCCCGACTGGAACCCGGTGCTCGCCGAGCTCGGCGGCTCCCTCCTCAGACACCCGATCCGGGCACTGCGCCACCTTCTGTTCACCCGGGCGGAGCACCTCGAAGGCCTGCGTGTGATCACCCTCGGCATCGTCGAGGAGCACCGCAAACGCGGTGTCGAGGGAGTGCTCTTCGCCGAGGGGCTGCGTGCCGGCCTGACTCTCGGCTACCGGTGGGCCGAGTACTCCTGGATTCTCGAGGACAACGAGCTGACCAAGCGGGCCGTGCGCCTGATGGACGGCGAGCTGTACAAGACCTATCGGGTCTACGAGAAGGCGCTGTAGGACGGCATCCCCTCCGGTTCGCACAGCGGCAGTCCCTGCTCGTCGCGCCGGCCGGTGGCCCGGAGGAAGCGCTTGACCAGGTTCCGGACCCGCCGGCGGACGGCGCGCTCGTCCCGGCCGTCTGACGGCAGCGGGATCTGGCTGGCGGCGAGGGCCTGGTGGCCGCCGCCGCGGCCGTGGCGGCCGGCGAGGTTGCGGGCGAGCTTGCCGGCGTGGTGCTCGCGGTCGGTGGTGCGCAAGCTCAGGTGCAGCGTGTCGTCGACCACGCCGAGGCACAACGACCAGGTCGCGTCCTCGACCCGCAGCAGCAGGTCGGCGGCCTCGGCGACCATCTCCTGGGACTCGAGGACGCCGAGGTAGGAGACCACCCGTCGACCGAAGACGATCGCCTCGTCGAGGGCGCGGCGCAGCCGCGAGAAGTACGACCGCGGCAGTGGCGCCGAGACGATCCGTCCCAGGGCCCGCGGATTGGCGCTCGGGTACAGGGCGAGGAATGCCTCGATGTCGTTGCGGGTGGTCTCGCGCCCGAGGTCCTGGGTGTCCGAGCGGATGCCGTAGACCAGGGCAGTGGCCAGGGGCGCCGAAATCGCGATCGAGGCCTCGCGCAGATACTCGTAGAGGATGGTGCTGGTCGCCCCGTAGCGGCTGCGGATGTCGGTGAAGCGGGCCGACCGGGTCTCGGGGCGGATCGGGTGATGGTCGATCACCACGTCCAGACGGTGGCCGCCGTCGAGGCCGACGTTGCCGGCGCCCGGTTGGGCGTCGACCATTGCCCGGCGCTCGAAGCGGCCGACGTCGAGGTCGGCGAGGGAGCGCGTGTTGAGGCCGAGGTAGCGAGCCAGCGCCCGGTTCTCGGCACGTCCGATGGCGCCGGAGTGGGCGATCGAGCAGGCGATGCCGTGCCGGCAGTTGGCGATCTCGCGAAGCGCCGCCGCGGCCGCCAGGGCGTCCGGGTCGGGGTTGTTCTGGACGACGATGAGCAGGCTTCGGGCGCCGGCCAGGACCGCGTCGAGCTGTTCGAGCCGGCGCTGCATCGGGCGCATCAACGGTTCCTCGGCGTCGGTATGGTGCACATCATGGCTCTGGCTCTCATCTACGCCCCGGCAGTATACCGGCCCCGCCGCCCGCCGCCCGAGCTCTACGGGACCTGGGGGCGGAAGACCAGGGCGCCCAGGGTGCGGAGCAGCACGATGACGTACATCGCCGGGCCGTGGTGACGCAGGGAGTAAAGGTCGAACTCGAGCTTCTTCAAGTGGTCGTCATTCTCGCGGCAGTAGGACAGATTGACCTGGGCCCAGCCGGTGAGACCGGGCCGCACCGAGTAGCGGAATGCGAAGAACGGGATCTCTCGTTCAAGCCGGGCCGCGACCTCCGGGCGCTCGGGGCGCGGTCCGACAAGTGACATCTCACCGCGGAGGACGTTGAGCAGCTGCGGCAGCTCGTCGATCCGCCACCGTCGCAGCAGGCATCCGACTGGCAGCACCCGGCGGTCGCCGGGGGCGGTGAACTCCGGTCCTTCGAGATCGGCCCCCTTGGCCATGGTGCGCAGCTTGAGCAGCGTGAAGGGGCGGCCGAGCCGACCGACCCGCTGCTGGCGGTAGAGCACCGGCCGCCCATCGCTGAAGAGCACCGCCAGCGCTGCTGCGGCGAGCACCGGAGCGGTGACGAGCAGCATGATGGAGGCGCCGCACAGGTCGAGCACCCGCTGGAGGAGGTGAAATGGGGAGCCGGCGAGCGAGGAGAAGTCCCCGGTCGCGATGAACCACCTCGAGTCGACCTGGCGGACCGGGATGCGGCCGGTGAGAGAGGCGTAGGCGCCGGCCGCGTCGACCACCGGCGTGCCGCGGAAGTTGAGGGCGGCCAGGGCGTCGACGGTGTCGGTGTGGACCAGGTTGGCGACGATCACCAGGTCGGCGCGCTCCAGCTCTTCGGTCGGCAGCTCGAAGATGGCGCCGGCGGCCGGTACCGGCAAGTGGCGGATGATCTCGATCGGCGGCGAGGGGCGGCTGGCGAGCTCGTGCTCGAGGGCGCCGACGATCGGTCCGTTGCCGATCACGATTGCCCGCCGCGGCGCCGGCAGGGCGGCAACCATCAGCCACAGGAAGCGGATCAGGCCCTGCAGCGGGATCGCAGTGACCAGCGTCAGGGCGAGCAGACCGCGGCCGAACCGCCAGGGCGGCGCGGCGTAGACCCCGACGGCCAGGGCCGCTGCCATGCCGACCGTCAGCGCGATGAGACGAGCCAGCAGATAGTCGCTGGTCCTCCACGCGCCGGGCCGGTACAGGTCGAAGGTCGTCGCGAGGGCGAGCTGGACGAGCACGGCGTAGGCGATGAACCCCGGGTGGGCGAGGATGTTGTCGAGCTCCGCCCCGACGCCGGCGGCGCCGAAGCGCAGCCAGGCCGCGGCCAGCCCGGCCGCCAGCAGGATCGCGGCGTCGAGCATCGCCAGGGCCAGGCTCGTGAGCCTCTGGTTGGCCGTGATGTTCCGCATTGTTGACATTCTCCGCCTCCCGCCCGTTCTGTCAACCGCGACTGATGACGGGGTCGGCGACGCCGCGGAGAGGAGTCGAGAGGAGCTTGTCACAATTCTTCACAAGCCCTATACTACCGGGCATGGTTTCGGGTCCGATGGGGACCGGTCGCACGATGAACCTCGACGGCGCCAGGGTGAAGGCCGGAGGGTCGGCCTCAATCTACTCGCCCGGCCGTCACAAGGGAGGAGCACGAGCATGAAGTTGAAAGAGACGTTGGCCCGGAAGATCGAAGAGCATCGCCCGCGGACGACCAAGCTGCTCAAGGAGCACGGCGACGTCAAGCTCGGCGAGGTCACCATCGCCCAGGCGATCGGCGGCGCCCGCGGTGTGCGCTGCCTGGTGACGGACGTCTCCTACCTCGATCCCTTCGAGGGCATCAGGTTCCGCGGCAAGACCATCCCCGAGACCTTCGAGTGCATGCCCAAGGTTCCCGGCAAGGAGTACCCCTACGTCGAGGGCTTCTTCTACTTCCTGATGACCGGCGACGTGCCGACCATGGAGGAGACCCTCGAGGTCGTCGAGGAGTTCAAGAAGCGCCGCCAGCTGCCGCAGTACGTGGTCGACCTGCTCCGCGCCATGCCGCGCGACACCCATCCGATGACGCTGTTCTCGGCCGGCATCCTGGCCATGCAGCGCGAGTCGAAGTTCGTCAAGCGCTACAACGAGGGCATGAACAAGATGGTGTACTGGGAGCCGATGTTCGAGGACGTCCTCGACCTCATGCCCAAGCTCCCGACGCTGGCCGCTTACATCTACCGCATGAAGTACAAGGCTGACGTCCACATCCTCGAGGACCCGGCTCTCGACATGGGCGGCAACTTCGCCCACATGATGGGCATCCCGGCGCCCTACGACGACGTCGCCCGGATGTACTTCATCCTCCACTCCGACCACGAGTCGGGCAACGTCTCGGCCCACACCACCCACCTGGTGGCATCGGCCCTGTCGGACGCCTACTACTCCCTGTCGGCCGGCATCAATGGTCTCGCCGGCCCGCTGCACGGCCTGGCCAACCAGGAGGTGCTGAGCTGGACCATGAAGTTCATGGACTCCCTCGGCGGCCAGGAGCCGACCGAGGAGGTGATCAAGAAGGCGCTGTGGGACACCCTCAACGCCGGCCAGGTCATCCCCGGCTACGGTCACGCCGTGCTCCGCAAGACCGACCCGCGCTACATGTCGCAGCGCGAGTTCTGCATGAAGCACCTGCCGGATTACCCGCTGTTCAAGGTCATCAGCATGATCTTCCAGGTGGCCCCGGGTGTGCTCGAGGAGCAGGGCAAGGCCAAGAACCCGTGGCCCAACGTCGACGCGCAGTCGGGCGTCATCCAGTGGTACTACGGCCTCACCGAGTGGGACTTCTACACCGTTCTGTTCGGCATCGGCCGCGCCCTCGGCGTGCTCACCAACATCACCTGGGACCGTGCTCTCGGCTACCCGATCGAGCGGCCGAAGTCGCTGACCACCGCGATGCTGGAAGACGCCGCCGCCAAGGCGAAGCAGGCCTAGCCCACCAGCTTATCTCGACCCCGACGGGGCGCCCGCATGGGCGCCCCGTTTTCTTGATGGTCCTGGCCTGGACGAACATTCGCCAGACCTCTGCTTCGGCCGGCGATGCACCGCACCGACCAGTTCCTGCCCGTGACGGCGGGCCCCTGACCGCCTACCCGCGACCGCTGCGAGTCGGCGCCATCCGCCCGAGAAGGCGCGAGAGGATCCGGGCTCGGGCGCGTCGGCCGGAAGCGGTGGGGTCGAGGTCAGTGCCCACGGCGGGCAGGCCGCCTCAGTCGACGATCTCGAGGACGCCTTCGGCAACGAGACGGCGGGCGAGCACCGGCTTGGAGGCGTCGCCGAGCCCGCTCAGGTCGCGGACCCGGAAGGGCTCGGTCGCGGACGCCACCTGCTCGAAGGCCGCCCGGGTCGCGGCCGGCGCGGCGACCGAGTTGCCGGGGAAGCTGATCATGGCGCGGCCGCCCTGCGTCGCCACCCGGCAGAGCATGCCATGGCGGCGCCGCACGATGGTGTCGAGACCGAGCTCGGGCAGGGCGTCGATCGACCGCAGCTGCCCGCCCGCCGTCGGGGCCGACTGGGAGATCAGCCGGCCGGCGATCCGCTCGACCGCCCGGGCGCCGGCGCCGGCCTCGGCCAGCGCCGCGACGGCCTCGGCGAGGCCCGCCGCGGTGACGGACTCGGAGTTGGCGTCGGCAAGGAACCCGACCGGCAGGGAGCGCCGGAGGCGGACGTCGCCGCGGGCGGCGACGTCGACCGCCTCGTGCAGCAGGTCGCGCCACGTCCAGGTGTAGAGGGCGACGGTGAGGTGGAGGGAGGAGAATCCCTCGGCGGTCCGCGCCTCGTGGGCGACGCCGCGCGGGATGTAGAGGAGGTCCCCCGCCGCCAGGCGCAGCTCGTGCTCCGGCTCGCCGAGGCGCGACGGGTCGATGTCGGCCTTCTGCTCCTCCAGGGGCAGGTCGAACGCCGGGCCCCAGATGCGCCAGTCCTTGCAGCCGTCGAGCTGCAGGATGAGCACGTCGTGGGTGTCGAAGTGGGCCCCGAAGGCCCGTGCGCCCCGTGGCGTCAGGTAGAGGTTGACGCACACCCGATGGTGCAGCTCGGCCTCGAGCGCCGAGCGCAGGCGTGCCACCGGCGGCAGGTAGTCGTGCAGCGACAGCAGTAGCACCGACGTGCCGCGGTGGTAGGCGTCGTACAGGCGGTTGACCAGACGGTATGCGTCCAGGCCGCCGCCGGTCGGACGGGCCCCGACCGTGCGCTCGTGGCGGACTCCGGCCTCGTCGGTGTAGACCATCCGCACGTCGGTCGGTTTGACGTTGGCGTGGCGGAAGATCGCGTCGACGTCGTCAAGAGACGCGAGACCGGCGTAGCGGCCCGGACCACCGCCGGTGCGCACCAGCGCCTTGTGCTCCCAGTGGGCGGCGAAGAACTCGGCGGCGGTGATCGGATCCAACAGCATGGCGAGATTGGGTGTCGCTTCCGTCATGGCTCCTCCGTCAATGGTGGCGGACCTTGTTGGGGGATAACCAGCATAACCTGTCGCCGCGTCGCTGTCAGCCGGGCCTCGGAGGGGGGTGGCTCGCCGGCCGACACGCCGTTCGCGGCGTCCGGGCCGCCCTGGGCGCCATCAGCCGAGACTGGGGGAGGGGGCGGTGACGAGGTCGAGGACGCGCTCGAGGAGGGCGCCGCCGCCCTCGGCGAGGACCGAGTGGGCGGCGTCGGGGAGCTCGACGAGCTTGGCCCGGGGCAGGGCGTCGGCGACCTCGGCGGTGTCCTCGCGGGCGACGACCGGGTCGCGGCTGCCGGTGAGCACGAGCGCCGGGCAGGCGAGTCGAGCCAGCGACGGCCGCAGGTCCCAACCCTTAAGCAGGTGCTCGACCTGGACCAGGGCGCCGGGGACGTCCGCCGGGTCGGGGCCGTACAGGGCCGCCGCCTCGCGCACGAAGCCGGCGAAGCGCCCGTGGAAGGGCGGCGCGAAGGCCAGGGTCACCAGGGCGGCGCCCATGCGCGCGGGCGGCAGGTGGCGGAGCAGGTCGCGCAGCAGCTCCAGGGCCCGGCGACCGTGGGTGGTGAGGCGGGCGGCGGAGGAGGCGACGACCAGGGCCTCGGCGCGGGTCGGCGCCGCCAGTGCGGTGGCGAGGGCGATCAGCCCGCCGAGGCTGGCGCCCACCAGCCGGTAGCGCTCGGCGTCGAGGTGGTCGAGGACCGCGACCAGGTCGCGGGCCATGCCGGCGACGGTGAAGGGCTCGCCGTCCCGGGAGCCGCCCACGCCGCGGTTGTCGACGGCGACGACGCGGCAGCGCCGGGCCATGACGAGGGGAAGCTCCCCCCACAGCCGGTGGGTGGCCCCGAGGCCGGCGACCAGGACCACTGTCGGCCCGGCGCCGACCACCACGCCGCCCATCGTTCCGCCCGGCGCGTCGACCGTGAAGTGCCTCATGAGGAAGTCGCGTCCTCGGATAGAATAGCGTCATCGGCGCGCCGACGGTGTCGGACGGTGGTCCTTTCGGGGCGAGGAGGGTTCGGTGACGGAGCTGCTGCTGGCGCTGGATGTCGGGAACACCAACACCACCGTGGGCCTGTTCGAGGGTGAGAGCCTGCGCACCCGGTGGCGCCTCACGACGCTGCCCGAGCGCACCGCCGACGAGGTCGGGCTGTGGCTGCGACAGCTGCTCGAGTGGGAGGGGGTCGACCCCAAGCGGCTCACCGCGGTGGCGATCTCGTCGGTGGTGCCACCCCTCGACCCCCGCCTCGAGGAGGGGGTGCGGCGCTACCTCGGCTGCGATCCCTTCGTCGTCCGGCCGGGGATCAAGACCGGCATGCCGCTGCGCGTCGACGCGCCCCAGGAGCTCGGCGCGGACCGGCTGTGCGACGCGGTCGCGGCCTACCGCCGCTTCGGCGGCCCGTGCGTGGTCATCGACTTCGGCACCGCGGTCACATGGGAGGTGGTGTCGGCTGCCGGCGAGTACCTCGGCGGCGCCATCGCGCCGGGCCCCGGGGTGACCGCGGAGGCGCTCTCCTCGCGCACCGCCAAGCTGCCGCGGGTGGCCCTCGAGCCGCCGCCGCGGGTGATCGGCAAGGGCACCGTCGACAGCATCCAGTCCGGTCTCTTCTACGGCTATCTCGGCCTCGTCGAGGGGGTGACGCGGCGCATCCTCGCCGAGCTCGGCCCGGCGACGGTCGTCGCCACCGGCGGGTTCGCGGCAGCGGTCTCGGCGCACACCGACCTGGTCGACGAGGTGGCCGAGGACCTCACCCTGGAGGGGCTGTGGCTGCTGTGGAGCCGCAACCGGTGAACGCCGGCCCGGCGCCGCGGTCGCCGCGCGAGCGGATCCGCGACCGGGTCGAGCAGAAGCTGCGCCCGCTCACCTTGCCGAACTTCCTGACCCTGCTCAGGATGGCGATGATCCCCTTCATCGTGCTGGCGATCGCCGAGCGCGACTTTCCTCTGGCGCTGGCGGTCTTCGTCCTGGCCGGGATCACCGACGCCCTCGACGGTTGGATCGCCCGTCGTTTCGACGCCGCCTCGGTGGTCGGCTCCTACCTCGACCCGCTCGCCGACAAGCTGCTCCTCACCTTCGTCTACGTCGCCCTGACCGTCGACTTCGGCCAGGAGATCAGGATCCCGCTCTGGCTGACCATCCTCACGCTCTTCCGCGACTTCCTCATCCTGCTCATGGCGGTGGTCCTCTACGTCGTCGAGGGGGTGCGGCGCTTCCCGCCCTCGCTGCTCGGCAAGGCGACCACCTTCATGTTGGTGGTGACGGTCTCGGTAGTGCTGTTGGCGAACGCCATGGAGCTGCCGAAGTTGGCGCCGACCGCCTGCTTCTACGTCTCCTTCGGCCTGGTCATCCTGTCCGGCTTCAACTACATCTACCGTTCCAGCCGGTTCATTGCCGCGATCCAGGAAGAGCAGGCACGGGCGGCGGAGGATCAGTCCTCTTTGTGACGGAGCCAGTGGTGGCGTCGGTACCAGGTCCATGTGGCCGTGGCGCCGGCGTCGAAGGGCACGCTGGCGCCGAGGCCGAGAGCCGCGAGCGAGTCGGCGGTGCGCAGCACCCAGTGACGGGCGAGGATCTCGCGCGCCTTGTCCCGGGTCATGGGGAACCTCGTGGCGCCGAGGCGATGGAGCAGGCTGCCGGTCAAGCCGAGGGCCGACACCAGGGGCGGCGGCACGACCAGGTGCGCGGGCCGCAGGCCGCCGGCGGCGGCGATCCGCTCGAGCAGCCGACGCAGGGTCTCAGGCTCCGGATCGCCGAGGTGGTAGACGGCGCG
>CAZKKP010000114.1:0-9719 GCA_964553295.1 uncultured Thermoanaerobaculia bacterium
GCGCTCGTCGTGGCGGAGCTGGAGCCGCGAGCGGTCCTGGGCGGATCTCGCCGACCGCCTCGCAGTGGCCGACCTCGAGAGGCTCGAGGTGACCGAGCGCGGCCGCTCCGGACGGGTCGTCGGCCTGGCCGCCACGGGACGCTCCGGCGCCCAGCGGACCTGGAGGGGCTTCGACGTGCGGCGGGCGCTCGACCTGCCCGACACCCTGTTTACCTTCCACCTCCTCGAGCGCCCGGGCGAGGGGCGGGTGGTGCGTTTCCTCGGCCGGGGCTGGGGGCACGGCGTCGGCCTCTGCCAGAACGGCGCCTACGGGCTGGCACGGGCGGGCATGACCTTCGACCGCATCCTGCGCCACTACTACACCGGCATCGAGATCGAGAGCTGGCCGGACCTCCCATGAGCGGCGTCGGCGTCGTCGCGGCGCCCCTCGGGGTCGAGGGTACAATGGCCTGTCGGCAACCTGAGACGACCCGGAGGTCTCCGTGGACTTCGACCTGAGCGAGGATCAGCGTTCTATTCGTGACATGGTGCGCTCGTTCGCCCGCAACGAGATCGCGCCCCACGCCGCCTCCTGGGACGAGGCGCAGCACTTCCCGCGAGAGCTCTTCGCCAGGCTCGGCGAGCTCGGCCTGCTCGGGGTGATCATCCCCGAGGAGCACGGCGGCGCCGGTCTGGGCTACGTCGAGTACGTGCTCGTGCTCGAGGAGCTCGGCGCCGCCGACGGCGGCATCGGGCTCTCGGTGGCCGCGCACAACAGCCTGTGCACCAATCATCTGTACCACTTCGGCTCGGACGAGCTGAAGCGCGAGTTCGTGCCCAGGCTGGCCACGGGCGAGTGGATCGGCGCCTGGGGGCTGACCGAGCCGGAAGCCGGCTCGGACGCCGGCGGCACCCGTACCACCGCCGTCCGCGAGGGTGACGAGTGGCTGCTCAACGGCGCCAAGAACTTCATCACCCACGCCTCGGTGGGCGACTGCGCGGTGGTCATGGCGCGCACCTCCCGGGAGGGCGGTCACCACGGCATCTCCGCCTTCTTCGTGCCCTTCGACCGCCCCGGCGTGTCACCGGGCAAGAAGGAGAACAAGCTCGGCATGCGCTGCTCGGACACCTCGTCCCTGGTGCTCGAGGGGTGCCGTGTGCCGGCCGGCCACCTGCTCGGTGAGGAGGGCGACGGCTTCATCCAGTCGATGAAGATCCTCGACGGCGGCCGCATCTCGATCGCCGCCCTGTCCCTGGGCATCGCCCGCGGCGCGCTGGACGCCGCCCTCGAGTACTCGACGGTGCGCGAGCAGTTCGGCCGCCAGCTGTCGTCCTTCCAGGCGATCCGCCACAAGCTCGCCGACATGGCGACAGCGGTCGACGCGGCGCGCCTGCTGACCCTGCGGGCCGCGGCGCTGAAGGACCTGGGTCGGGAGACCACCCTGGAGTCCTCGATGGCCAAGGTCCACGCCTCGGAGGTCGCGGTGCGGGTCGCCGAGGAGGCGATCCAGATCCACGGCGGCTACGGCTACACCAAGGACTACCCGGTGGAGCGCGCCTGGCGCGACGCCAAGCTGTGCACCATCGGCGAGGGCACCTCGGAGATCCAGCGCCTGGTGATCGCCCGGGAGCTGCTCAGTCGTCTCGCTCCCCACGGCGCCCACCGCGAGTCCGCACACGGCTAGGCGCCTGTAGGTCAGTCTCGAGCGCGCCGGGCGACGACCAGGGTGACGTCGTCGTAGCGCGCCTGCCCCCGGGCGAACCCCTCGAGCTCGGCGAGGACGTGGTCGAGCATCTCCCGGGGCGCGTCCGGGCCGGCGGCCAGGGCGGCCCGGAGCCGGTGCTCGCCGAAGGGCTCGCCTGAGGGGGATTGGGACTCGACGGCGCCGTCGGAGTAGGCGAGCAGCAGGTCGCCCGGGGCGAGCTTGCCCTCGAGCACCTGGTGGCCGCCGAAGGAGAAGGCGCCGAGGGGCACCCGATGGGGCGGCATCGGCAGCTCCTCGACGCCGGCGGCCCGGCGCACCAGGGGCGGCGGCTGGCCGGCGAGGGTGTAGCGGAAGCAGCCGCCATCGGGCTCGAAGCCGAGCCAGCCGAGGGCGACGAAGCTGCCGCCGTGCTGCCGGTCGCCCCGGCCGCGGAGCCGGTAGAGCCGCTCGTTGGCGAGGCGCAGCAGCTCCTCGGGCTCGGGGTGGGCCAGCGCCAGGGCGTTGATCACCTCGTGCGCTGCCATCATCACCAGCGCTCCGGAGATCGACTTGCCCGACACGTCGCCCCAGGCCAGGGCGTGGCCGCCGGGCGTCGCGCAGGGCAGCTCGGTGAAGAAGTCGCCGCCGACCTCCCGTGCCGGCAGGCAGACCGCCTCCACCTCCCAGCCCGAGGCGGCCTCGATCCGGAGGGGCAGCAGAGCGGCCTGGATCGAGGCCGCGATCTCCAGCTCGCGCTCGAGCTCGGCCCGGATCGCGCGCTCCTCCAGGAGCAGCGAGGTCTCGAGCGCGATCGAGGCCTGCTGGAGCAGCCCCCGGAGCAGCCGCAGGTCCTCGCCCTCGAGCGGCGCCTGGCCGGTGGTCCCCGACAGCACCACCAGGCCGACCGTCCGCCGCCGGGTGGCGAGCAACCCGATGACCTCGCCACTTTGCTCCTCGAGCCCGCCGAGCACCCGCTCGACCTCCTCCGAGAGCAGCCGCAGCGGCGCCAGCTCGTCCAGCCGGAGCAGCCCGCCGCGGGCCTGCAGGTGGTCGACCAAGGGACGCACCCGGTCCAGCCCCTCGGGCAGGGACGACGGCCCGGCGACCCGCACCAGGGCGCCGCCCCGCTCGAGGAAGAGGGCGGCGAAGTGCAGGCCGAGCAGTGCGGGCAGTCGCTCGACCAGTTGGCGCACCACCGGCCCGATGTCGGGCTGGTTGGTGAAGGCCTCCCCCATCTCGACCATGGCCCGCTGCAGGCGCAGCCGCTCGGCGAAGAAGAAGCGGTCCACGGGCCCCTGGATGCGCAACCTGAGGGGCTCGAACAGGAGCACGATGGCGAGGGCGAAGACCACCGGGAAGTAGGGCGACGCGGCGAGCTCGGAGCCGCGGAAGGCGAGGTTGAAGGAGGCGATGCCGAGGGCGTAGAGGGCCGTCACCAGAGCGGTGGTCAGGGTGTACAGCAGGCTCTTCCGCAGGATGACGCGGATGTCCATCAGCTGGAAGCGGATGATCGCGTAGGCGAAGGTCAGGGGGACGAGGATCAGGGGCACGATGCCGTAGAACAGGAAACGCTCGGTGTGCAGGATGGACGGGAAGGCGACCGCGAGCACCATGAACGGCACCACGCCGAGCAGCGAGCCGATGAAGACCAGGCCGGCGCCGCGCCGTTCCCGGGGGTCGGGGAAGGCGGCTGCGCTGGCGCCCAGGGCGCCGAGGCCGAGCACCATGTAGCCGACCATCATCCACCAGGTGGCGGCCGGGGCCCCGGAGATCAGCTGCACCTCCAGCCCCTGCCAACGGGCCAACGCGACAACCGCCGCGTAGACCAGCGGCGGACCGAGGTAGATCGGCACCAGCAGCCGTCGCCGGTACGCCAGGCTGCCGACGATCTCGGCCAGCAGATCCCTGCGCCATTCCCAGATCGGCCGCGGAAAGATCAGGAAGAAGTGCAGGAAGGCGCCGGGCAGCAGCAGCAGGGCCACCGTACCGGTGGTCAGCACCAGCGAGTCGACCCAGGAGTACGACGCCGGGCGCAGACGACACACCAGGAAGAGCAGGAACAGGCTGCACATCGTAGCGAAGGCGCGGGTCGCCGGCAGCCGCGGCTGGCGGATGACGACGAAGGTGCCGACGACGAAGAACAGCAGCCCGAGGAAGCAGGCGTAGAGATAGGAGGTGTCGCCGATGAACCGGCGGCCGAGTTCGACCTCGACCTCGAAGATCCGCCCCCCCGAGCGCACGAGGTACGGCACGACGTCGCCGAAGCGGTGCCGGTTGAGCAGCTGCTGGGCGTGGGTCGTCGAGCTGAGGAAGGCGCGGTCGATGCCGACGATCACGTCGCCGGGACGGATGCCGGCGCGCTCCGCGCCAGCGCCCGGCACGACCTGCCGCACCACCCGCGAGCCCGGCGCGTCCGACTCGAGGATCACGCCGTCGTAGGGTCGTGGCAGGAACATGTCGGCCACGGACAGGGCGGCGATGAGGAACGCGACGACGCCGGGCGCCAGCAGCATCGCGAGGCGGCGGTCCCGCAGCAGCATGGGGACATGATACGCGGCATCCGGGCACGGGTCGCGAGCCGCAGGGCTCGGCCGTCGGCGTCGACGGCCCTCGCCGGGGAGCCGACGTCGCAGGACTAGGCCGGCCGGGGCATCTCCCACGTGTCGCGAGTTCTCACCCAGAGGTCGCCGCCCATGCGGCCGACGGCGGCGAGGCGGTCGGCAAGAACCCGGCCGGCGCCGTCGAGCACCCAGGGCGCGAGGTGCAGGGCGACGACCCGGCCGACGACCAGGGCGCCGGCGCCGCCCTCCTCGCCGTAGACCCGGATCTCCTCGACGGTACACTCGACGCCGACCGGCGACTCGGCGACCAGCGGTGGTCGGACGCGGCTCGCCGGAAGCGGCGTGAGCCCCGAGTGGAGGAACTCGCTCGAGCCGTGGGGCAGGCTCGCCGCGCAGCGGTTGACCCGCTCGGCGATCGCCTCGGTGACCACCGACACCGTGAACTCGCCGGTCTCCTCGACGTTGCGCAGGGTGTCCTTGCGCGCGCCGCTGCGCCCCGAGCGGTGGGGAGAGAAGGCGAGGAAGGGCGGGTTCGAGGAGACCACCGTGAAGAACGAGAACGGGGCGAGGTTGTGGCGGCCGGCCCCGTCGATCGAGGCGACCAGGGCGATCGGCCGCGGCACGACCACGTCGGTCAGCCGCCGGTAGACCTCGACCCAGGGTGTGCTCGACGGGTCGATGGTGATGCGTTCGTCGCTCATGGCGCCTCCGGCGGGACAGGGGTCGGGGGACAGGGGTCAGGGCAACGTGCGAGTTGTTGGTTCTTGGTTCTTGGTTGTTGGTCCGGAGCGCCACTGCGATCGCACCCGGTTCGTGAGATGTCGGGATCTGGTGCCTCCGCCAACAACCGACAACCCGGAACCCTCAAACGAGAAGGGCAGGTGGGGACCGACCCCTGTTCCCTGTCTCCCGGGGCAGATGGGGGGCGGGCCCGGTCACCGGACCCAGCTGAGGTTGTAGCCCTCTTCCTCGATGGCGACGGCGTTGGTGGTCGGCAGGAAGGGCTTGAAGGTGTCGACCATGACTGCCAGCTCCGAGGTCCGGCTGGTGCCGATGGAGGCCTCGTAGGTGCCCGGGTGGGGTCCGTGGGGCAGGCCGCGAGGGTGCAGGGTCAGAGACGCCGGGCCGACGCCGCGACGACTGGTGAAGTTGCCGTCGACGTAGAACAGGATCTCGTCGCAGTCGGGGGAGGAGTGCGGGTAGGGGCACGGGATCGCCCGCTCGTGGAAGTCGACCACCCGCGGCACGAAGGAGCACACCACGTAGCCCTCGCCGGCGAAGGTGATGTGGATGGTCGGCGGCAGGTGAACCGACGAGGTCTTGGGCTGATAGGCGAGAATGGGGAAGGCGAAGGGCCAGAGCTGGCCGTCCCAGCCGACCACGTCGAAGGGGTCGTGGCTCATCTCGAAGGCGGTCAGGAGGCCGCCGTTCTTGACCACCAGGCGGCGCGGCGCGCCGAGGGTCTCCGGCCCGCCCGCGGGCCACACCGGCTCGGTGAAGTCGTGGTGGGTGTACGGGGCGTACATCGACAGCTGGCCCTCGGGGCTACGGTACTGCTTCGGCACCCGGAGCGGGCTCGCGCACTCCATCACCATCAGGTGCGCCGGGCCGTCGAGCCGCCAGCGGTGGGGCAGGCCCTTGGGCACGTAGACGTAGTCCCAGCGGGCGAAGGGGACCACCCCGAGAGGCGTCTCCACCCGTCCCGAGCCCTCGTGGACGAAGGTCAGCTCGTCGCCGTCGGCGTTGAGCACCAGGGTCTCGTCGTCGCCGACCGGCCGGGCGAACCAGACTCCGACGTCGGGGTTGGTGAACATCAGCCTGCGGCCGCCGAAGGGAGTGCCCTCGGGCTCGATCCGCGGCGACAGGTAGTGCGCCCGGCGCAGCGGCGACAGCGGCGTCGCCTCGGCCCAACCCGGGTGACGGCCGAGCGCCTCGCCCGACTCCACCCAGTGCGGCGGCCGGCGGTGGTACATGACCGTGTACAGGCTCTCGAAGCCCTCGCGGGTCAGGCAGTGCTCGAAGGTGAGACGGCCGTCGACCTCGTGCACGGTGTGCGGCTTGGCGGGGATCGAGCCGCGGGTCAGCCGGTGAATCATGACAGGATCCTCCCCGGGTCCGGTGACGTCGGACCCACTCCGCTCATCGCGCACCAGCCCGGAAATATTTCTCGCCGCCGTGCGAGCGATGCGCTCATGCCCGGGGCGGGCCCTGGGCGACGGTGCCGGCGAGGATGCCGAGCAGCGAGCCGCCGTCGAGCTCGACCCGGTCGCCGACGGCGAGGAAACGGTCGAGTTCGAGGCCGCAGCCGCCGCCGACGGTGCCCGAGCCGAAGATGTCGCCCGGCTCCAGACGAACACCTTCGCCCGCGAAGGCGAGCAGCTCGCCCCAGCGCCAGTGCATCGCGCCGAGGGCGCCGCGCGACCAGGTCTCGCCGTTGACCCGCGCCTCGAGGACCAGGGCGCGAGGGTCGCCGAGCTCGTCGGGGGTCACCAGCCAGGGCCCGAGGGATGTGGCGAAGTCCTTGCCCTTGCCGGGGCCGAGGCCGACCTTCATGACCTCGGCCTGGATCGCCCTCGCGCTCCAGTCGTTGAGCAGGCAGTAACCGGCGATCGCCGCCTCGGCCTGATCGGCGGTCGGGCTCTCCAGAGGCGTGCCGAGCACCGCCGCGAGCTCGAGCTCGAAGTCCATCTTCGTCTCGCCCGCCGGGAACACGACCTCGGCCTCCGGTCCGAGCATCGCCCGCTGGTTGGAGCGGTAGTAGACCGGGTAGCGGTACCACTCGGGAACGATCTCGAGGCCGCGGCGGGCACGCGCCCGCCGGACGTGCTCCTCGAAGGCGTAGAAGTCGAGGAAGGCGCCGGGGTCGGGCACCGGCGGCGCGAGCCGGGCGCCGTTCACCGGCCAGGTGGACAGCTCGGCCGCCGGGACGCTGCCTTCCACCGCCGCCACCACCTGGCGCACCGTGGCCAGGCCGGGGCCCTCGCGGCGCAGCAGCTCCCGCATCGCCGACGGCACCTCGCGCTCGCCGAGGAGGCGGGCGGCGGCGTCGGCGACGTCGACCCAGACCTCGGCGCCTTCCGAGCGGCACCACACGGCGGCGCGCAGGCCCCGAGACGAGCGCACGGTCGCCAACCTCATCAGTCACCGCCCGTGGGGCTGGTCACACCGCAGTCCGCTGCTTCGGCCATCGCTCGCCTCCTGCACACCGGAACTCCTCGAGTCGGAGACGGGAATGATACCAGAGGCGTCGGGACCGACTGTGCGGGAGCTACTCCAGGTCCGTGACGAGCTCGCGACGGGTCTCCTCCGAGAGCACCGCACGGGACGCATAGGCAGGATGGTCGAGGATCACCCAGACCGCGGTTCCCTCGGTCGCGAGCCGCTGCTGCCGTTCGTCGTCGAGGGCCCAGCGGAGGTACTGCACCGACGAGATCCGGGTCGGTGAGGCCTGCGCGCGGTCGAAGGTCGCCGGCAGCGGCTCGGTGTCGTCGACCTTCAGCCAGGTGTGGTGTTCCAGCCCCCGCAGCGCCGACAGCCAGTGGGCCCGCTCGGCGGGCGACTCCCACTCGAGCATGAGGGTTGCCGAGAGCTCCCCCGAGCCCGGCACCAGCGGGTTGTAGGCCTCGAGCTCACCCTCGACGGCCCCGGGTCGCAGCCAGCTCGACTCCGCCCGCAGCATCTCGTGGACCTGGTAGAGCATGGTCTCCCGGCTCTCGAAGTGGAGGGAGGCGTGCTCGCCGAGCAGCACCCTGCGGCGGTTCTTGAGCTGCATGACCCGGCGGCGAAGGTCGGGCCGTGCCCGCTCGTACGCCACGGCACTCATGATGTCGGCAACGGTGATCTCGGCCATCGTCGAGCTCTCCTCGGTGTCATTCCGGCGGAGTGGGCGCCGGTGTGGGGAAGCCGTCCTCACGGTAGGCGCGGTCGAGGACCTCGACCGGGTGCAGAGCCCGGCGACCGCAGACCTGCTCGAACTGGAGGGCGGCAAGGGGGCAGTCGGTCGTCCACACCTCGGCGCCGGTTTCCTGCATGCCCTCGAAGGCCTTGGCGCCGTTCTTCAGGGCGAGCTCGAAGTACTCCTTCTTCATCGCCCAGGTGCCGTCGTGGCCGCAGCACTCCGCGACGAGCTTCGGCTTGACCTCGGGAATCCGCCGCATCAGGTCGCGGCCGCGGAAGCCGACGTTCTGCATGCGCAGGTGGCAGGGGGCGTGGTAAGCGACGGGGCCGCCCGGGGTCGAACGGAAGTCCTCCTTGAGCTGGCCGTCCTGCCTGAGCCCGAAGAGGTACTCGCCGAGGTCGCGAACGGCGCCGGCGACCTTCACCGCCTTCGCGGCGAGATCCCGATCGGCCGGGTCGTCGAGCAGCTCCGGGTACTCCGAGCGCATCATGAGGCTGCAGGTCGGGTTGACCACCGCGACGAGGTATCCCTGCTCGACCCACCCAGCGAGAGCGCGGACGTTGTGGGCGGCCTTGCTGCGCGCCAGGTCGAGGTCGCCGGCGTCGAGCGCCGGCATGCCGCAGCACACCGTCTTCGGGCAGGCGATACGGCAGTCGTTGTGCGCGAGCACGCGGTACGCCGCCTGGCCGACCTCCGGCCGGTTGTAGTCGACGAAGCAGGTGCCGAACAGCACCACCGGATGGCGGCCTGTTGCGGTCTGCTCCGCGCCGCCGGTCTGCCGCCGGAACCAGCGGCTGAAGGTGGTCGAGGCGAAGGACGGCAGCTGCTTTCCACGGTGGATGCCCACGACCTTCTCCATCAGCCAGCGGTTGGGCGCGAAGCGGTTGGCCCAGTTGGCGAGGGTCGCGGTGCGGCAGCCGATCGCCCCGAGGCGGTCGGGATCGGCGAGCATGCGCTCGCGCAACGGCAGCCCTTCGCGACGACGACGCTGGGCCTTGGCGCGCAGCATCAGGCGCGGGAAGTCGAGCTTGAACTCGTGTCCCTCGGCCTCGGTGTAGGGGCACTGGGTGTAGCACAGCTTGCACTGGAAGCACTCGTCGACCACCCGGTCGACGGTCTCCCTGGGGATCGAGCGGACGTCGCCGTGCCGGTCGACGGCGTCGAACAGCGTCGGGAACGACTGGCAGTACTTGAAGCACATCCGGCAGCTGTGGCAGAGCTCGAAGCTTCGCTCGAACTCCTGGGTGAGCGCGTCGGGCCGCCAGTAGAGCTCGTCGTTCGGGTTGTAGCTCAAGCCTCGAGTCGGCTGGAAGCGGATGTCCGGCAGGTCCTGGCGCTGGTCGCTCATCCCGTCCTCCTCCGCGGTCTCGGGTGCACGAGGCGGGAGGGGCGGCCGAGGGCCGCCCCTCTCGGCGGTCATCTGCTCAGATGCTCTCGAGGGCCTTCTGGAACTTGCCGGCGTGCGAGCGCTCGGCCTTGGCCAGGGTCTCGAACCAGTCGGCGATCTCGGCGAAGCCCTCGTCCCGGGCGGTCTTCGCCATGGCAGGGTACATGTCGGTGTACTCGTGGGTCTCGCCGGCGATCGCCGAGACGAGC
>CAZKKP010000115.1:0-4967 GCA_964553295.1 uncultured Thermoanaerobaculia bacterium
ACGGCCGCGGCGGCGGCCGCCTCGGCCGCGACCGCATTGTCGAGATCCACGCGTGGGGTCGCGTTCTGCTCGGCCAACGGTCCGAGACGGGCCACGTCCCTTCGGGCCTTGGCGAGCTGAGCCTCGGCCTGGGCCAGGTTCGCCCGGGCCTGGGTCAGCGCCACCGCGAAGGGCCGCGAGTCGATGGTGTAGAGCACCTGACCTCGCGTCACCCTCGAGCCCTCGCGGAAGTGCACGTTCTCGAGGAATCCCTCCACCCGCGCCCGCACCTCGACGGTGCTGGCCCCGATCGTCTCGCCGATGCTCTCCATGGTGACCGGCACGTCGCGCACGATCACCTCGACGACGTCGACCGGCGTCGGGGGCGGGGGTGGCGCCGGCGCCGGCTTACTGCAGGCGACCGCACCCAGGATGGCGAACGACGCGGCCCCGACACTCCTCATCATCTTGCTCGAAGACATTGAGAAATCCCCCCACCTGTCAGCAGACCCGAACGAGGAACTGAAGCCTCCGATGCCGAATTCCCACCCGACAGCCTCGAGACTCACATCCTAATATCCTGTACTTTGGAGCACCTGTCGATCGCCCTTGCCCGGGTCTTGGCAGGGCCACCCGACCTGTGGTCTGACCGGCGGTGCTGCGCCAGAAGACCAGTGTGATCGACACGGCCCGGTGTTCGGGCGCCCGGCACGGCTCTCCTGCTTCATGGCGCCGGATTTCAATGCGCCGCTCGCGGCGCCCTGCTGAAACCGGCGCCCACCGGTGCTAGTGTGTCGGCAGCGCCACACTCGGGGGGGCTCCGATCATGTATCGTCTCATCTCAGCGTCGATCGTCCTGCTCATCTCGGCCCTCGCAACCACCACCGCCTTTGCGGTCGGTCCACAGCCGTCCGAGACGACGGCGCCGCGCCTCAGCGCGGCGACCTTCAAGGGTCTGGAGCTGCGCAACCTCGGCCCCGCCTTCATGTCGGGGCGGATCGCCGACATCGCTCTGGACCCCCGTGATCCTTCGGTGTGGTACGTCGCGGTCGGCTCGGGCGGAGTGTGGAAGACGGTCAATGCCGGCACCACCTGGACCCCGGTGTTCGACGACCAGCCGGTGTACTCGACCGGCTGCGTGACCGTCGACCCGTCCAACCCGAACGTGGTCTGGGTCGGCGCCGGCGAGAACGTCGGCGGCCGCCACGTGGCGATCGGCGACGGCGTCTACCGGAGCGACGACGGTGGCGCGAGCTGGCGAAACGTCGGCCTCGCCGCGTCCGAGCACGTGTCGAAGATCATCGTCCACCCCGAGGACTCGGACACCGTGTGGGTGGCGGCGCAGGGGCCGCTGTGGTCTCCCGGCGGCGACCGCGGGCTGTACAAGACCACCGACGGCGGCGCCACCTGGAGAAAGGTCCTCGGGGCCGGCGAGTGGACCGGGGTCACCGACGTGGTCATCGACCCGCGCGACCCGAAGGTCCTGTACGCCGCCACCTGGCAGCGCCACCGCACCGTCGCCGCCTACATGGGCGGTGGCCCGGAGTCGGGCGTCCATCGCTCGACGGACGCCGGCGAGACCTGGCAGCGGCTGGTCAACGGCCTGCCCGAGGGCGACCTCGGCAAGATCGGGCTCGCCATCTCGCCCCAGGACCCGGACGTGCTCTACGCTGCCGTCGAGCTCGACCGCCGGACCGGCGGGGTGTGGCGCTCGGCCGACCGCGGCGCGAGCTGGACGAAGAAGTCCGACGCGGTGTCCGGCGCCACCGGCCCGCACTACTACCAGGAGCTGGTCGCCAGCCCCCACGCCTTCGACCGGATCTACCTGCTCGACTTCCTGATCCAGGTCTCCGACGACGGCGGCGCCACCTTCCGCCGGCTCGGCGAGCGTGACAAGCACGTCGACAACCACGCCCTCGTCTTCCGCGCGGACGATCCGAGCTACCTGCTCGTCGGCACCGACGGTGGGATCTACGAGAGCTTCGACCTCGCCACGACCTGGCGCTTCGTCGCCAATCTCCCGGTGACCCAGTTCTACAAGGTCGCGGTGGATGACGACACGCCGTTCTACAACATCTATGGCGGCACCCAGGACAACAGCAGCCAGGGCGGCCCGTCGCGCACCGACTCGTCAAGCGGCATCCGCAACTCCGACTGGTTCATCGCGCTGGGCGCCGACGGCCACCAGCCGGCCACCGAGCCCGGCAACCCCGACATCGTCTATTGCCAGACCCAGGTCGGCGGCCTGCACCGCTTCGACCGCACCACCGGCGAGACGGTGTTCATCCAGCCTCAGCCGGAGCCCGGCGACCCGCCCGAGCGCTTCAACTGGGACGCGCCGATCCTGGTCAGCCCGCACAGCCCCACCCGGCTCTACTTCGCCAGCCAGCGGGTGTGGCGCTCCGACGACCGCGGCGACAGCTGGCGGCCGACAAGCTCCGACCTGACCCGCGACTCCGACCGCATGCTGCTGCCCTTGATGGGCCGGTTGTGGAGCTGGGACGCCCCCTGGGACCTCGACGCGATGTCGCGCTTCGGCACCATCACCTCCCTCGCCGAGTCGCCCCTGGTCGAGGGCCTGCTCTACGCCGGCACCGACGACGGTCTGATCCAGGTTTCCGGGGACGGCGGCGCGAGCTGGCGGAGGATCGAGGTGGGAACGCTGCCCGGAGTGCCGCCACGCGCCTTCGTCAACGACCTCAAGACCGACCTGCACCACCCCGACACCGTCTACGTCGCCCTGGACAACCACAAGGAGGGGGATTTCCGGCCGTTCCTGCTCAAGAGCACCGATCGCGGCCGCAGCTGGTCCTCGATCGCCGGCGACCTGCCCGAGCGCCACCACGTGTGGCGCGTCGTCCAGGATCACGTCCGGCCCGAGCTGCTGTTCGCCGGCACCGAGTACGGGGTCTTCTTCACGCTGGACGGCGGCCGGCGGTGGGTCGAGCTTGCGGGTGGCGTTCCGACCATCTCGTTCCGCGACCTGGCCGTCCAGCGGCGTGAGAACGACCTCGTCGGCGCCACCTTCGGACGCGGCTTCTTCGTGCTCGACGACTACACACCCCTGCGCGAGCTCACCGAGGCCGACCTCGAGAAGCCGGCGCTGCTGTTCGCCCCGCGCCGCGCCTGGTGGTACGTCGAGCGCAGGCCGCTCGGTGGCAGCGGCCGCGCCGACCAGGGGGCGGCTTACTTCATCGCGCCCAACCCACCCTTCGGGGCCGTGCTGACCTACTACCTCGGCGAGGGCCTCGAGACCCGGACCAAGCTCCGCCAGGCGAGAGAAAGCAAGCTCCGGAAGGCGGGCAAGGACACCCCGCGTCCACCCTGGGACGAGCTCGTCGATGAGGAGCGAGCCGCCGACCCGGCCGTTCTGCTCGTGATCCGGGACGACCGCGGGGAGGTCGTGCGGCGCCTCTCGGGTCCGACCGGCACGGGCTTCCACCGGGTCGCCTGGGATCTCCGCCACCCCTCCTCAGCGGCAGTCGCCGCTCCTCCCGAGGACGAGTGGGAGGACGAGAGCGAGCGCTCCGGCCTGCTCGTGGCGCCCGGGAGCTACACCGCGACCCTCGAGCAGCGGGTCGAAGGCGTCGTGAACCACCTCGCCGGGCCGGTGGAGATCCAGGTCGAGCGGCTGCGCGACGGCGCCCTGGCGGGGTCCGACCCCGCCGAGACCGCAGCCTTCGGCCGGCGCCTGGCTGCCGCCCAGCGTTCATCGACGGCCGCCATGGCGGCCCTCGACGCGGCCGGCGAGAGGGTTCGTGCCCTGGCCGAGGCGCTCGCCCGCTCGACGGTGGCGCCGGCCGAGGTCGACCCCGAGCTCGACGCCCTCCGCCTCGACCTGGATGCCCTGCGACGCGAGCTGACCGGTCGCGGCCCCGAGGCCGAAATCGGCGAGGCCACCGTGCCGAGCGCCCGCGGTCGGTTGCAGGTGGCGCTCCGCGGCTCGGGTCGATCGACCTACGGCCCGACGCCCACCCACCGGCGGAGCCTCGAGCTCGCCGAGCAGCAGCTCGCCGATCTCACGGCCCGATTGAGGGTGATCCTGGAGGATCGCCTGCCGGCCTTCGAGGCCAGCCTCGACGCCGCCGGCGTGCCGTGGACACTGGGGAGGCCGCTGCCACCGCCGAGGTGAACCGCCTCGACGACTCTGATGGGTCTGCGACGCCCCGAGGGAGCTCGGCGAATCGAGGGGCACGAGCTCCGGCGAGAGGGGCTCGGCGACGCATGCCGTGCGCTCGTCGCTCTCCTCACCGTCCACCTCGGTCCAGCCGCCCCGGATGGTGGTGTTGCCGCGGTACGAGCCGACCTCGACCCGCTCACCGGGATGCGCCGTCAGTTGTCCGCGGCCAGGCCGAACGGTAGAGTCGTCGGATGAGATCCCGCACTCGACGGCGTCGTGCGTCCGCCTGCTGGCGCCTGGCGGTCACCCTGGCGGTCGCCCTGGCCGGCGCCGTCACCCCTTCAGCTGCGCAGCAACCAGGCGGTGAGCCTCCCCAGACCGTCGCGGGTCCGACGGCCACTCCGCAGCCGGTGCTCGCACCGGCAATGCTGCCGGCACGGCACCTCTTCGCCTTCGACACGCCCCCACTGTGGCGCGTGGTGGGCGAGCCGCAGAACCGCAGGGACCTGGGGCCGCAGATCGTCGCCTGGGCCGAGGCGTCCTCCAGCACCATCCGTGCCTACCTCGAGAGGAACGCCGCGGCGGTCGCCTGGCAGCTGCTCGCCTGGCTGGGGCTCGTCGCGGGCCTCGAGCTGTCGCGGCGCAGAGTCCGAGACGTGACGGCGGACGGCGAGCTCGGTCCGGCGCTCGCGATCCTCCGGCGGCCGGCCGCCGCCGCACTGCTGCTGGTGGTGACCGCCGGGCAGCTCCTGGTCCACCGCAACGCCCCGAGCCCCTGGCAGAACCTCGCCAGCCTCCTCATCCTCGTGAGCGCAGCCCGACTCCTCCCGGTGATGCTGCCGACTGCGATGCGGCGGCCGCTGAGGCT
>CAZKKP010000115.1:4977-9688 GCA_964553295.1 uncultured Thermoanaerobaculia bacterium
CGCCCTCGCGGCCATGCACTGGCTCGCCCACGCGGTGTCCGAGCGCCTGCCGATCGACCGACTCCTCTGGCTGGCGGCCTCACTGTTCGGCGCCCTCGTCCTGCCTCGCCTCGGCGCCTGGACGGTGGCCGCGGTCGGGGGCGCCTTCCCCCGGCTGGCCAGAGCCGAGCAGCTGCTCGCCCGCCTCGCCGCCTTCGCCCTCGCCGTGGCGACCGTCGCCAACGTGCTGGGCGCGTTCACGCTCGCCACAGAGATCTCCCACGCCGCACTGGCCTCCGTCTACCTCGCGGTGCTGATGTGGACGCTCACCGAGCTCGTGGACGGCCTCGTGGTCCTGCTCCTCCGGTCGCCGATCGCGCTGCGCCTGCGGACCCTCGCTGACAACGCCCCGCGGGTGCGCACCACCCTCGGCCGCATCGCCTCCTTCCTCGCGGTTGCCGCCTGGGCGGCCGGCACCGCGGCCCTGATCGGCATCCTGTGGCCGTCCCTGCGGGTCGCACGCGCCGTGCTGTCCGCCTCGCTGACGGCGGGCCAGATCACGCTCTCCGCGGGCGCCGTGCTGCTCTTCGCCCTGGTCCTCTATCTCGCGGTCCAGGTTTCCCGGCTGACCCGCTTCGTCCTCGACAAGGAGTTGTTCAGCAGGATCGAGCTGCCCCAGGGCGCACCGGCCGCCCTGTCGTCACTCACCCATTACGCCGTCGTGCTCCTCGGCTTCCTGATCGCCGTGGCCGCCGTCGGGCTGGACCTGACCCACTTCGCACTGGTGATCGGCGCCCTCGGCGTCGGCGTCGGTTTCGGCCTGCAGACGGTGGTCAACAACTTCGTCTCCGGCCTGATCCTGCTCTTCGAGCGGCCGATCCGGATCGGTGACAAGGTGCAGATCGGCGGGATGGGGGGAACCGTGATCGCCATCGGCATCCGCGCGAGCACGGTACGCACCTGGGAGGGCGCCGAGGTCGTGGTGCCCAACGGATCGCTGCTCGAGTCCGAGCTGGTCAACTGGACGCTGTCGGACTCGACCCGTCGCATCGAGGTCAAGGTCGGCGTCGCCTACGGCAGCGACCCCGAGCGGGTCCTGGCCCTGCTCCTCGGCGTCGCCGCCGCCCATCCCAAGGTGCTCGCCGAGCCGGCGCCGGCGGCCCTGTTCATCGGCTTCGGCGACAGCTCCCTCGACTTCAGCCTGCGCGCCTGGTGCCAGTTCAGCGACATGCTCGAGGTCGGGTCGGACCTCCACGTCGCCGTCAACCGGGCTCTTGCCGAGGCCCGGATCGAGATTCCCTTCCCGCAGCGGGACGTTCACGTCAGAACGGTCCCCCCGTCGATCGCACGAACACCCGAGGAGGGGGACCGACGCGCCGACTGAGTACTCCTCGCCATGGGTACGCCAGCATTCGGACGCCGCTGCATCCCGCCTGCCGGCGGTGCGTGACCGTTCTTATGGCAAGGGGTGCAAAGTCGATCCTACCCGTCGGGTTGTGCGGCCCTCACCCCTGTCCCCCGACCCCCGTCCCCTGATCCCGGCTCTGCTCGCCGCTCGCCGCTACACCAGCTCGCGGACGTACCGTTCCCGGGCGAGGCGCCAGAAGACGACCAGGAAGGCGGTCAGCGGGATCGCCAGGATCATGCCGAGGATTCCTGACAGCGCGTTGCCCCAGAAGAAAATCGCGACGATGATCACCATCGGGTGCAGGCCGGTGCGGTCGCCCATGATCTTCGGGGTCAAGAGGTAGCCCTCCACCAGCTGGACGATCGCGAACACCGCGAGGACCAGCGCCACGCGAGCCCAGCCGCCGCCGGCTTGGAAGAAGGCCAGCGGCAGGGCGGTACCGAGTCCGATGATGTTGCCGAGGTACGGGATGATGTTCAGAAAGCCCAGCACCAGCCCGATCACGAAGCCGTATTTCAAGCCGACCAGCGAGAAACCGATGGCGAACATCACACCCTGCAGGAACGCGATGATCAGCTGGCCGCGGAAGAAGGCGACCAGAATGTCGACGAACTGCTGCACCAGGAAGATGACGTCCTTCCGAGTCTCGGGCTTGAGAAAGGGCAGGTAGCCCTCGAGCCCCTTGCCGGGCGCCGGCCGGACCAGCAAGAAGAAGGCGAAGTAGACCGGCGTGACGACCCAGGACAGCAGCGCCGCGAGCAAAGACAGCACCCCGACGCCCGCCGTCAGGGCGCCGCTGCCGAAGGCGCGCAGACCCTGAACCACGGTGTCGCCGCTGCCCTCGGCGAGGTCGCTCAACCGCTGCCGGAGCGAGTACCTCTCGACCACCTCGGCGATCTGCGGCGCCTGCGCGCGCACCCAGTCGACCAGTGCACCCCACCAGCCGGGCACCTGGCGACCGAGGTCGGAAACCTGCTCGGCGACCAGACCGCCGAAGAACCAGACGAAGCCGGCGACCGGCACCAGCATCGACAGGAAGACCGCCACGACCGCGAGCACGCCGGGCAAGCGCAGCCTGAGTCGCAACCAGTCGAAGTAGGGCTGGAAGACGAGCGCCGCGATGCCGGCGACCGCCAGCGGCAGCAGCACGTTGGCGAACCGCGAGACGAAGGCGCCGAGCAGCCAGAAGATGACGCCGACCGCCGCCAGGATCACACAGGCGGCGAGAATCGTAACGGCACTGGCGACGGTTGCCTGCTGCTGTCGGCTGAGCTCGACTGCCATGACCGTGATGACCTCAGTCGCCGCGAGGTGGCGGGAAGTCGGCGAACACCCTGTCGAAGCTCGCCTGTCGATCCCAGTCGGTGGTCACCTTCATCGACCCGCAGCCGCCGAGCAACGTCCTGAGCGCGGCCACCGCCGTCCACCGGGCAAGGTTCCCAACGAGATGGTTCATCATGCGCTCCGCTTCGGATGCCATTTCATCACAGTCCGCCTCACCTTGACAGCCCCCGGGGCCCCGCGGCGACGAGGACGAGGTCGAAGGAACACGTTGTCCGACGGCAGGCGGAACCGCGCCTCGTCCAGCTCGGGGTCGAGCCCGATCCTCTCGACGGTGATCCCGAGGACCTCGGGACGATCCGCACCCCGGGATGCTCGGCCCCACTTGCTCAGAACCAGTGCGGTCGTGCTGCCGCACCGACCCGGTCGAGCGGCTCACCGCCGTTTTGCGAATTCTGTATGATGGGACCTCGAGTGAGCCGGAGGTAGTGCCGTGAAACGCTCGGTCAATCGCCTGTCCCTGGTCGCCGCGGTGGCCCCGATGGTGCTGCTCGCCGCCTGCGGCGCGAAACCGATTGTCGGCGTGCTGCTCGCGGAGACCGGCGCCGCGGCGTCCTACGGCAAGGCGATGCGCCAGGGCATCGAGCTCGCCATCGAGCAGTCCAAGGCGCAGGGCACCTACCCGGAGAACCTGGTGGTGCACTGGGCCGACAGCGGTACCGATCCCGAGCAGGCCACCTCCGCGCTGCGCGATCTCGCCTCGAAGGGCTGCAAGCTGGTGGTCGGCGGCGTGACCAGCGGTGAGGCGTCCGCCCTGCTGCCGGAGCTCGAGCAGAACCAGGTGATCATGCTGTCGCCATCCGCCTCCGCTCCGCACCTCACCAAAGACTCGCGGCTGTTCTTCCGGGTCTTCACATCCGACGAGCTCGAAGGCCGGCGGGCCGGCCGCTTCCTCCGCGAAGACCAGGACAAGTCCTCGGTGCTGATCCTGACCGAGGACTCCATCCAGGCCCGGGGCATCGAGCCGCCCTTCCGGCAGGTCTTCGAACAGACCATGGCCGGCAAGGTCGTCGGCAGAGTGGTGATGGCCGACGCGAGCTGGGAACAGCAGGCAACCGACCTGGTGCTGGGGAGCGCTCCCCAGGCGGCCTATGTGATCGGCTACGCGGACAGCACCCTTCGCGCCATCTCGCTGCTCCGGCGGCTCAACTTCCAGGGCGTCATCTGCGCCACCTCGGCCTTCTACAGCGGCGACCTCGTCGACGGCAGCATCGACGTGCTCGAGGGCGTGTTCTTCCCTCAGCCGGCCTTCGACCTGACCGACGAGAAGCCGCTGGTCGAGCGCTTCGTCTCCAGCTACCGGACGAGGTTCGGCAGCGATCCCGACATCTACGCGGCCCATGCCTTCGACGCCATGAAGGTCGCCATGCACGTCGCCGACGAGGTCTCCGCCTTCGAGGTCGGCGAGCTGCGCAAGGCGCTGGCCTTCAGCGTCAAGGAGTTCCCCGGCGTGACCGGGATCATCCAGTTCAACGATTACGGCGACGTCCACCGCAACCCCATCATGTTCATCATCAAGGATGGCCAGGTGCGCAACTACGAGCGTTGGCTCGACGAGGAGAAGCAGCGCATCCGCGACCGCATCCGCAACATCCTGCGCGGGTGAGCCCGGGTCGCGGCCCGGGTTGCGAGCTCTTGAGAGTATGAAGGTCCGCCTCGAGTCGATCGGCTGCCGACTCAACATCGGCGAGGTCGAGGCCCTCGGCAGGCAGCTCACCGCCCTCGGTCACCGCGTCGTCGGTCCGGCCGTGCCCGCCGAGCTCGTGGTCTTCAACAGCTGCACGGTGACCGCGATCGCCTCGCGCAAATCGCGCCACGCCATCGGTCAGCTCAGGAGAGCCAACCCCGGAGCGGCAGTGGTCGTCACCGGTTGCTACGCCGAGTTGGAGCCGGACAGGCTTCAGGAGCTCGGCGTCGACCTGGTGGTCGGCAACCGGCACAAGGACGCGCTCCCCTCCATCCTGGCCGAACGCGGCCTGCTCC
>CAZKKP010000116.1:0-9664 GCA_964553295.1 uncultured Thermoanaerobaculia bacterium
CGGCCGCGCTCGACGCCGGCGCCCTGCCGGCGGTCTACGTCTCCGGTGAGGAGTCGACCCGCCAGGTGGCGCTGCGTGCCCGCCGCGTCGGCGCCCTCCGCGACGGCCTGCTGCTGTACGCCGAGACCTCGGCCGACGCCGTGCTGGCCGAGCTCGAGCGCCTCGCCCCGTCGCTGGTGGTGGTCGACTCGGTGCAGACGATGGTCCTCGACACCGTCGACGCCGTCGCCGGCTCGGTCGCCCAGGTGCGCCAGGTGGCCAACCGCTTCCAGCAGCTGGCCAAGGTCCGCGGCGTGCCGGTGGTGCTGGTCGGCCACGTCACCAAGGAGGGCACCATCGCCGGACCGAAGCTGCTCGAGCACCTGGTCGACGTGGTGCTCTCCCTGGAAGGCGAGCCGGGCCACGACCTGCGGGTGCTGCGAGCGGTCAAGAACCGGTATGGCGCGGTGTCCGAGCTCGCCCTGTGGTCGATGACCGACTCCGGCCTCGAGGAGGTCCGCAATCCCTCCGCCTGGCTGCTCGAGGACCGCCGCGCCGGCGCGCCCGGCTCGGTGGTGGCAGTGGCGATCGAAGGCACGGCGCCGCTCCTGGTCGAGGTCCAGGCGCTGGTTTCCGGCTCGCCTCTGGGTACCCCGCGCCGGGTATGCCAGGGCTTCGACGGCGCCCGGCTGGCGCTGCTGCTCGCGGTGCTCGAGCGCCACGCCGGGGTCTCCTTCGCCGACCGTGACGTCTTTGTCAACCTCGTCGGCGGCCTTTCGTTGCGCGAACCGGCCCTCGACCTCGCGGTGGCCGCGGCGCTGCTGTCGTCGGCCGCCGACCGGCCGCTCCCCGCCGAGCTGGCGGTGTTCGGCGAGATCGGACTGCTCGGCGAGGTGCGCGCGGTCAGCCGTGCCGCCGACCGTGTTCGCGAAGCGCAGGCTCTCGGCTTCGGTCGCATCGCCCTGGCCGCTCGCGACGCCACCGCCCGGCACGCCCTGCCCACGACACCCCTCGTCACCGTCTCCGACCTCCCCCGTCTGCTCGTCTGACGGTGACCGGAGCGATCGCGGACCGTGACTGACCCCCGGCGCCGGGCTGCCCCGAGTTCGAGCCTGCCTGCCGAGCCCGGGCCCGGTGCCGCCGTTTTGGCGACAGCGGCAGGGGCAGCCTCGGGGACGGCGACGGCGGTCAGCCCGGGCTGCTGGCGGAGGCGAGCAGGTAGATCTCCGGGAAGAGGCCGTAGAAGGCCATCGCCGGCTGCAGCTGGGCGAGCGGGATCTGGTCGTTCACCGAGTGCGAGTGGACCTCGTCGGCCGGTCCGAAGCCGATCGTCGGAATGCCGTACATGCCGGCGGTCGCGCAACCGTTGGACGAGAAGGCCGAGCGGTGAATGCGCGGCTGGCGGCCGAGCACCCGGCGGGCGGTGTCCAACGCCGCCCGGACGGCGGGACTGGACTCGGGGGTCTCCCAGGCGGGGAAGACCTTCTCGGTCGGGTAGACGAAGCCGCGCCACGACGGCAGGTCGTAGTGCAGGGTGCGGATCTCGGCGCCGCTGGCCTCGACCTCGGCCAGCGCCTGGATCTGGGAGATCGCGTCGGCAGCGGTCTCGCCGATGGTCAGGCGCCGGTCGACGTGGATCGTGCACTCGTCCGGCACCGCGGTCAGCGAGGGCGACCGGGAGGTGATCGAGGTCACCGCGATCGAGCCCGACCCGAGCATGGCATGACGGCTCTCGAGGCTGGCGTGGAGCCGCGCCAGGCCCTGGACCACCGGCGCCATCGCGTAGATGGCGTTGGCGCCGCGGTCCGGCTGAGATCCGTGCGTCGACACCCCAGCGGTCGAGACCTCGAGCTCCATCCGGCCGCGCTGACCGCGGCACACCCCGAGGTGGGAGGGCATCGCGATGACCACCACCTCGGGCCTCAGCTCGGTCTCGCGGACCAGGTACTGCCAGGCCAGGCCGACGCAGTCCTCGCCGTTTACGGTGGCCGTCACCCACACCGAGAAGTCGTCGGGCAGACCGACCCGGGCGGCGAGGGCGACGCCGTGGACCATCGTCGCCAGACCGCCCTTCTGGTCGGAGGCGCCACGGCCGTAGAGGATGCCGCCCGAGACCACGCCGCGGAAGGGGTCGTACTTCCACCGCGTCGGGTTGCTGATCCCGACGGTGTCGACGTGGGCGTCGAAGGCGATGACGCGGGGCCCCGCGCCGAACCGGCCGAGGACGTTGCCCATCTCGTCAATGTGGACGTCGAGGTAGCCGAGCGCCTTCATCTCCCGCACCACGCGCTCGCAGGCCAGGCGCTCGCCGCGGGTGGGCGAGGGCAGGGTCACCAGGTCGCGCAGGAAGTCGATGCAGGCCGGCGCGCTCTCACTGGCCAGTCGTGAGAGATGGGGCTCGAGGTCGGGCGATGGGGTCGTCGTCGGGTCCATCCTTCGTCCTCCAGAGGAGGTGGCTGGATGCGCATTTTTTCACAATCTTGCAGTTTTGCAAAGCCCGCGACCGCGAATGCCCGCCACCGGCCTGTTCAGCCGCGTTCACCGAAGATCGAGGCGCCGACCCGGACCATGGTAGCTCCCTCGGCGACGGCGATCTCGAAGTCGTGGCTCATCCCCATCGACAGATCGGGCAACGGGCGCCCGATCCGCTGCTCGAGGTCGTCGCGGAGGCGCCGAAGAGCCGCGAAGTAGGGTCGCGACCCCTCCGAGTCGTCGTTGAAGGGTGGGATCGCCATCAGGCCGCGGACCTCGAGATGTCGGCAGCCCAGAGCGTGCTCGAGCAGGGGCAGGCAGTCCCCGGGCAGGGTCCCCGCCTTCTGGGGCTCGTCGCCGATGTTCACCTCAAGCAGCACCGGCAGCCGGCGGTCGGGCCAGTCCCGCGCGAGCAGCAGCTCGAGCCGGTCGGCGAGCTCGACTCGGTCGAGGGTGTGCACGACGTCGAAGACCTCGAGCGCCAGGCCAACCTTGTTGCGCTGCAGCGGACCGATGAGGTGCCAGCGCGCGGCTGGCAACCGGGGCTTCTTGGCCACGGCCTCCTGCACCCTGTTCTCACCGAGGTCGACGGCGCCGGCCCGCACCGCCTCGGCCACGACCTCGGCTGGAAAGGTCTTGCCGACCACGACCAGGGTGACGCCACCAGGGTCGCGCGCTGCGCGATGGGCAGCCTCGGCGAGGCGTCGACGAACCGACTCGAGCCGGCCGGCGATCGTCATCCCGGTCTGCTGCCGTCGGCTCCCACCGCGTCGGTGTCGATCATCGAGTCGCGGCTGAAGAGGATACGTCGGCAGTGCTCGCAGAAGATGATCTCCTCGCAGCGGCGAACCCGCTGCTGCAGGTGGAGCCGTATCGAGAAGTGACAGGCCGAGCACGACCCGTCCACCAGCTCGGCAATCGCCGAGCCCTTCTTGCTCTCGAGCAGCCGGAGGAACCGGGAACGACTCGGGGGCCTGATGTCGGCCTCGATCGCCTGGGCCTCGAGGGCGAGGTCGTGGATCCGCTTCTTGAGCTCATCCTTGCGCTGCTCCCACCCGGCGACGACCTCGCGCCGGGCAGACTCCTCCTCGGGTCGCGACTCCCGTCGCCTCGCGATGTCGGAGTTGAACGCTTCGAGCTCGGCCTCGAGCTCGGCCCGTCGGCCGGCCGACTCCTGAATGCCCTTGGTGGCGTAGTCGATCTCCGAGATCACGGCGGAGAACTCACGTTCGTTGGTCACCATGCTGCGCTGGCGGTGGAAGTGCTCGAGCTCGAGGCGATACTCCTCCTCGCGCCGGCGGACCTCACGCAGCTGCGCCTCGAGATGGCCGACCCGCTCGACGAGGCGGTCGAGCTCGTCCTGCCGGCCCCGGTTGGCCTCCTGGAGCTCCTGGACCTGTGATGGCGGCGTCGAGCGCTCTCGAATCGCCTCGGTGATCTGGTCGTAGACCTTCTGCAAACGCACCAGGAGAATGAGGTCATGCCTTGCGCTGTTCACCCGACTCCTCTCGCACCGGCGCCCGTCGAAGCCTCGCCGGTTTCCCGCCCTGGGCCCACCAGGATTCGAACCTGGGACCTACCGGTTATGAGCCGGCGGCTCTCACCGCTGAGCTATGGGCCCGTCGCGTATGGTAGCGCGCCCGGCACCGACCAGCAAGGGCGGCTGGGGACCGGACTCGGGTCAGCCGCCGCCCTCGGCGAAGGGCTTCAGCAGGTGCGCCCGGGTCGGGTGACGGAGCTTGCGCAGCGCCTTGTACTCGATCTGCCGGATCCGCTCTCGGGTGACGTTGAAGGTCCGACCGACCTCCTCGAGGGTGTGCTCGGTGCCGTCGCCGATGCCGAAGCGCAGCTTCAGCACCTGTTCCTCGCGAGGAGTCAGGGACTTGAGCACGGTCTCGGTGTGGTCCTTGAGGGTGCGCATGATGACCGCGTCGATCGGCGACACCGAGTTGGTGTCCTCGATGAAGTCGCCGAGGTGGGAGTCCTCCTCCTCACCGATGGGCGTCTCCAGGGAGATCGGTTCCTGGGAGATCTTGTGGATCTTGCGGATCTTGGAGACCGGCATCTCCATCCGAACGGCGATCTCCTCGACCGAGGGCTCGCGGCCAAGCTCCTGGACGAGCATGCGGGTGGTCCGGGTCAGCTTGTTGATGGTCTCGATCATGTGCACCGGGATGCGGATGGTCCGCGCCTGGTCGGCGATCGCCCGGGTGATCGCCTGGCGGATCCACCACGTGGCATAGGTCGAGAACTTGTATCCCCGGCGGTACTCGAACTTGTCGACCGCCTTCATGAGACCGATGTTGCCTTCCTGGATCAGGTCGAGGAACTGCAAGCCGCGGTTGGTGTACTTCTTGGCGATCGAGACCACGAGCCGCAGGTTGGCGACGATCAGCTCCTGCTTCGCGTAGTCGGTCTCGCGCTCCCCCAGGCGCACCTCGGCGAGCAGCATCTTGAGATGCTCGAAGGGGATCTCGAAGCGGTGCTCGAGCCGCCCGAGCTCCTCCTCGTAGCGGTTGACCCGGGCCTGGTAGAACTGTCGTCGCTCGACGTTCCGTTCCTGCTGGAGCTTCTTCCGATCCTTGTTGACGGTCTGGGTCGGAATCGAGAACTGCCGCTCGACCTCACCGAGGAAGGTGAGCAGCCGGTTGCGAGTCGTGGTCGTGAAGTCTGCCCGACGGACCAGGATCGCGATCTCTGCGGTGTTGGCGTCGATCTTGTCCGACAGCTCCTGGTGCCTCTTGCCGGAGCGTTTGCAGCGCCTCAGTCGCCGCTTGAGCTCGCGTGACTCCTCGTCGAGATCGGTGATGATGCGGAAGATCTCGAGCCCTTCACGCACCCGGTCCTCGGCCTTCTCGTCGAGGTGGGCGCTGTGGCCTTGGAGGAGCTCGCGCATCCCGCGCCGCTCGCGGCGGGCGTGCTCGTTGGTCCTCAGGAACAGCTCGAGGAGCTGCGGCTCCTTCGACAGGGCGATGAACACCCGGGCCTCGCCCGACTCGATGCGCTGCGCGATGTCCACCTCGCCGTCGCGGTCGAGCAGCTTGACCGTGCCCATCTCGCGCAGGTACATGCGCACCGGGTCGTTGGTCTTCTCCAACTGCTCGGCCACCGGTCGCAGCTCGCCCTTGGCGTCGGCCTCGGGCTTCTTGTCGCCCTCGCCGGACGCCTCGCCCGCCGCCGCCTGCTCGGGCTCGACCTCGGACGAGTCCATGACGTCGATGTCGAGCTCCGCCAGACGCATGTAGATGTCGTCGAGCTCCTCGGCTATGCCCGTGACCTCCTCCGGCAGGTTCTCGAAGAGCTCCTCGTACATTATGAAGCCCCGCTCCTTGCCGGCCTGGATCAGCTTGCCCAGCTCGGGGTACTTTTCCTCGATGTGCACCCTCGACACCTCCTCACTCACACGATCCTCTGCCGCCACCTCAGCGTCGCGGCCACACACAGCCGGCCCCGGAACACACGGCCTCCGGCGGGACAGAAGTAACACCGTCGCGCCGGCATTCCTTCCGCCGGTTGACTCATGGCTGGAGTGACGCTCCCTGGATGCTCGCGTGCGCGGCAGGGTGAATGGACTCGGCCCGGGCCTCGACTGCAGGCGGCCTCGCCATCTCGGCAAATATGGGCCCCATCTGCCGCTTTGGCAACCCCCGATTGGCGGAGAACTGCGACTCGACCCCCCCGAGAGGGTTCACCCTGCCGCGTTGTACGCTCGGCGGCGCTTCTTGGCGACCACCATCGCGCTCAGAAACCCGGGCGCCGGGTCCGTAGCTCCGACAGCTGACGCTGCAGCTCGTCGACCCGTGCGGTGTCGCCGGCGTCCTCGGCGGCCCGGACCTCCGCTCCCAACCGGCCGGCGGCGGCTCGCCACTGTTCACGCAGCAGCAGCCCGAGCTGGCGACGCACGGCCTCGTCGGTCAGCTCCGGCCCGGGTCGTGTCGCGACCTCGGCAACCAGGGTGAGCAGCTCGTCGTCGTCGACGCGATCCTGGAGCCAGCGGGCGAAGCTGACCTCCGAGTCGTCCTCGAGGTAGCTCCGCAGGGCGCCGATCAGGCGGGCCAGCCGCGCGTCGGAGCCGGCCCCCGGCTCGACCTGGTCCGCGATCAGCTGCTGCCAGCACCGTCCCCCGTCGAGCACGATGCGCACCAGCATCGTCTCGCCGGAGGCGAGCGCTGGCCGCCCCGGCGCGACCCGAACGTCGGCCGTTCTCGGCGCCGACCTGGCGAGCTCCCGGAGCGCGGCGTCGGACAGCCCAAGCCGCTGGCCGAGCTGGAAGAAGAGCTCGTCCCGGCCGTGTGGGTTTCGCGCCGCGGCGAGGACCTGGCCGACCTCGGCCGCCAGGCGCCGGCGCTCGGCTCGCGCCTCCGGCAGCTCGCCGAGCAGGAAGTCGACCAGCGCCATGGGCCGTTCGGCGGCGGCGCGGAAGGCCTCCGCTCCCCCGTGGCGGACCACGTCGTCCGGATCCTGTCCAGCCGGAAACGTCACCACGGCGACGTCGAGGCCGGCCTCGAGCAGGACGCGCGCCCCCGCCGCCGCGGCCCGCTGCCCGGCGGCGTCGGCGTCGTAGCACAGCAGCACCCGACCGTCCTCACCGAGCCGACGGCGCAGCAGTCTGGCATGGTCAGGCGTCAGGGCGGTGCCCAGGGTGGCGACCGCCTCGGTGATGCCGACCCGGTGCAGCGACAGGCAGTCGAAGTAGCCCTCGACCACCACCGCCACACCCCGCTCGGCCAGCGCCCGGCGCGCCCGGTCGAGGCAGAACAGGGTCGACCGCTTGTGGAACAGCGGCCCCTCGGGGCTGTTCAGGTACTTCGGCTCGCCGGGACCGAGCACTCGCCCGCCGAAGGCGATCAGGCGGCCGTCGCCGCTACGGATCGGGAAGGTGATCCGGCCACGGAAGCGGTCGTACGGCCGTCGGCCGCCCTCCGGCTGGACCGCCAGGCCCGCCTCGACCACAACACCCTCGGGATGACGTCGAGCCAGCGCCTCGAGCAGCGGCCGCCAGTCGTCCGGCGCCCAGCCGAAGCCCAGCTCCCGCCAGGTCGGCCGCGCGAAACCGCGGCGCTCCAGCTCGGCCCGCGCCGGTCCGCCGTCCGAGCCCTCGAGCTGGTCCTCGAACCACCGCTGTGCCTCCTCGAGCAGCGACCGCAGCCGGTCCTCCCGCTGCCGTTGCCACCGCGCCTCCGGGCTCTTGGGCGGCAGCACGACCCCAAACCGGCTTGCCAGCCGCTCGACGGCCTCGGGGAAGGACAGCTTCTCGAGCTGCATGACGAGCTTGAAGACGTCGCCCCCTTGGTGGCAGCCGAAGCAGTAGTACAGGCCCTTCTCCGGGTCGACCGAGAAGGAGGGGGTCTTCTCCTCGTGGAAGGGGCACAGCCCTTCAAAGGTCCGGCCCCGGCGCTTGAGGCGCACGTGCTCGGACGCCACCTCGACGAGGTCCGCCGCCTCGCGCACCCGGGCGACCGCGTCCCGGTCGAGCTCGAAGTCCGCCATGGCGGGATTGTCGCACGCACTCCCGGTCAGGTCTGAAGCTCGACCTCGGTGACCCCCGAGCCGCCTCGGTTCTGGGGCGGGTGGCGGTAGGCCGCCACGGCCGGGTGCTGCCGGCAGACCTCGCCGACCATCCGGCGGAGCGTGCCGGTGCCGTGACCGTGGACCACCCGGACGCTGCCCACCCCGGCCGAGAACGCCTGGTCGAGGAAGATCTCGAGGTCACAGCGAGCCCGCTCGCTGTCGAGGCCGATCAGCTTGAGCTCGCGGCAGATGTCGTCGGACACCTCGAGTTCGACCCGCGGCCGCGGCACGGCGCCGGTCGGCGCGGTGACCGGCGCGAGCTCGTCACGCTCGACCCAGAGCCGCTTGCCGCCGAGCACCACCAGCGCCCGCGAGCCCCGCCCCTCGACCAGCTCGCCGATTCCGCCGAGCACGCCCACCCGGACCCTCATCCCCGGCGCCAGCACCGCGCCGGTCGCCCCGGGGTCCGCCGCCGGCGGCTCGAGGTCGAGAGCCGCGTCGCGCAGCTTCTGACGCTGGCGACGGCCGAGCTCTCGATGCTCCCGGGTCGCCGCGTCCAGCCGCTCGATGGCCTCGTCGAGCCGTTGCTGGGCTCGCCGACGCAGCCGATCCCGCTCTCCGGCCAGCTGCCGCGGCAGCTCACGGCGCTCCTCTTCCAGACGCCCGAGCTCGGCCGCCACCCGGTCACGCAGGTGCTCGACCTCGAGCCGCGCCACCGCGGCCGACCGCCGCTCGGCCTCGAGCTCGGACTCGAGCCTCTCGAGGCGGTCGAGCCAGCGCTCGAGCTCGAGGTGTTGGCCGCCGAGAAGCTCCCCAGCGCGATCGACCACCGCTCGGCTCACCCCCATGCGGCGGGCGATCTCGAGGCCGCGCGAGCGTCCCGGCCGGCCGAGCCGCAGCCGATAGGTCGGCCGCTCGCTGCCCTCGTCGTACTCCATGGCGGCGTTGTCCATCGCTGGGTCGGCGCTGGCGGCCAGCGCGATCGCCGCGAGATGGGTCGAAGCGACGGTCAGGCAGCCGCGACCGGCCAGCTCCTCGAGCAGCGCCAGCCCGAGCGCCGCACCCTCGAGAGGATCGGTACCCGCCCCCAGCTCGTCGTACAGCACCAGAGTGCGCCGGTCGGCGCCTTCGAGGAGGTCGGCGGTGACGGCCATGGCGCCGGAGAACGTCGACAGGTCCGAGGCCACGTCCTGCTCGTCACCGATGTGGCACCACAGGCGCTCGAGCGCTGGAACCCTGGTCCCCGGCGCGACCGGCAGCGGGATGCCCAGGGCCGCCATCGCGACCATCAACCCGATCGTCTTCAACACGATGGTCTTGCCGCCGGCGTTGGGCCCCGACACCAGCAGGGTGCGCACGCCCTCGGGCAGCCGCAGGTCGAGGGGCACCGCAACCCGTCCCGGGTCGCGACGCTCTCCGAGGCCGAAGAGGTCGCGACGAAGGGCCGCGAGGCGCTCGTCGAGCAAGGGGTGACGGGCTTCGCAGAGCACCAGCTCGTCGCCCTCCGGGCGCACCAGTCGGCCCTCGACGGCCCGCCCGAACATCACCCTGGCCTGGCCGGCGTCGAGTTCGCCGAGGACCTCCACGGCGGCCGCCAGATCGTGTCGGACCTGGGCCAGGGCGGCGGCGATCTCGGCCAGGATGCGACGGACCTCCTCCTCCTCGCGGGCCAGGTCATGGGCCAGCTGGTTGTTGAGGTCAA
>CAZKKP010000117.1:0-9643 GCA_964553295.1 uncultured Thermoanaerobaculia bacterium
GACCTCCTGGCTGCCGCCGTACAGCGTCTCGGCGCGCAGGCCGAGCTCGTCATAGGCGCTGGTCGGCAGCTCGCCCCGCAGGGCCAGAAGCTCGCTGGTCATCGCCGGCTACCGCGGCGACGTCGAGCGGCTGTTCGCGGCGATCGGGCGCCAGAGCCCCAGGGTGCGCGACATCCCGGTGGAGGTGCGCCGGCTCGAGGAGGAGCGCGAGCTTCAGCTCCAGCTTCGCGAACGCCACCAGGCTCTGTCTCTGGCGGTCGACGAGGACCTTGGCAAGCTCGAGCAGGCGCTCGCCGACGAGGCCGCGGCCGAAACGGAGCTGGCGGCGCTGCTCGAGGAAGGCGGCGCCTCCGACGAGGCCGGCTTCCGCCGGCGGGAGGCGCTGCACCGCCGCCTGCTCGAGCTCGACGGCGGCATCTCGGTCGCCGAGCGCAACCTCCGCACGATCGTCGGACGACCCGACCTCGGCGAGGTTGAAGCCCTGCTCGCCGGCAGCACCCGCGAGCAGCTCGAGGCCGGGAGGGAGCGGTCCGCCGACCTCGAGGCCGAGCTCGCCGGCCAGCTCGCATCGCTCCACGAGGAGCGCACCGAGGCCAGGGTGAGACGACAGGAGCTCGAGACCAACAACAGCGTCGCCGACGCCAGGGCCGAGGAGGAGACCCTGCTCGCCCAGATCGCCGACCGGGCCGAGGAGTGGTTCCGCTCCGCCTTCGCCCGCCACCTCCTCGACCGCGCCAAGGGCCGGTTCGAGGAGAGCCATCAGCCCCGGGTCATCCAGGAGGCCGGTCGGTTCTTCGCCCGGATCACGGACGGTCGCTACCAGCGGGTGCTGGCGCCCCACGGCGCCGACCGCATCGAGGTCGTCGACCGCGACGGCATGCGCGTCGCCTCCGAGGTACTGAGCCGCGGCACCCAGGAGCAGCTCTACCTTTCGATCCGCTTCGGCTACATCGCCGCCCGCGAGCAGGAAGGCGCCCGGCTGCCGATCATCATGGACGACGTGCTCGTGAACTTCGACCCCGAGCGCGCCCGGCGGGCGGCCGAGGGCATCGCCGAGGTCGCCCGGTCGAACCAGGTGCTGTTCTTCACCTGCCATCCGCACACCGTCGAGGTCTTCCGGCAGGTTGAGCCCGACGTCACGGTGTTCACCATGGAGGACCGCCGCATCCACCGAGGATGAGAGGTGGCGACCGTCACGGTCCCGGAGCCCCGCCCAGCCGCTCCCGATCCGAAGCCCGAGACCTCGCCACCAACCGCCTCGCCGCCGCCTCCTACGACTCCCGGGGAAACCTCACCTCCTGGGGCGGCTTCGCCTCCGAGTGGCGGCCCACCGGCGAGATGCGCCGGCGCCGGGACGGGAATCGGCCTCGGGCTCGGACACGGGCACTGAAACGACTCGAGGCCCTTGCCAGGGAAGCGATTTCAGGGCACCATCTGAGCTTGTGAAAGGCGAGAACAAGGCTCGCCTGAAGACCTCCGGTTCGGAGAGGGAGTCGCAGATGCGGGACATCGTCATCCATGAGGTCGGCCCCCGCGACGGGCTGCAGGTCGAGAAGCAGACCGTCTCGAGCGAGAGCAAGCTCGGCTGGATCCGTTCCCTGGCCGCCGCCGGCGTGGACATCGTCCAGGTCGGCTCCTTCGTGCATCCCGAGAAGGTGCCGCAGATGGCCGACACCGACGAGCTCTTCCGGGCTCTCGCCGCCTCCGGCCACGGCCGTACCACCCTCTCCGGGCTCGTCCTCAACGAGCGCGGGCTCGAGCGCGGCCTCGCGTGCGGCGTCGAGATGTTCTGCCTCGGGGTCTCGGCCTCCGACACCCACAGCCGGAAGAACACCGGCATGGGATCCGAGGAGGCCCAACAGCGCATCGTCGCGACCGCGAAGCAGGCCCTCGCCTCCGGGGCGAAGGTCCAGGTCTCCGTGCAGAGCGCCTTCGGCTGCGGCTTCGAGGGCCCGATCCCCGAGGAACGGGTCCTCGCCATCGTCGCCGCCTACCTCGAGGCCGGCCTCGGCCAGATCAGCCTCGCGGACACCGCCGGCCACGGTCATCCCGAGCAGGTGCGGCGGCTCTTCGGCCGCCTTGCGACCCTCGCTCCGGAAGCCCGGTGGACGTGCCACTTCCACGACACCTACGGCCTCGGCATGGCCAACGTCTACGCCGCTCTCGAGGTCGGCGTCACCAGCTACGAGACCTCGTTCGCCGGCCTCGGCGGCTGCCCCTTCACCAGGGTCGCCGCCGGCAACGTGGCGACCGAGGACTTCGTGCACGCCCTCCAGCGAGTCGGCCGGCGCACCGACATCGACCTCGGCGCCCTGATCGAGGTCGCCCGCGACGTGGCGGCGCACTTCGGCCGCGAGATGCCGGGGCGGGTCCACAAGACCGGGCCGATCTCCCACTGACCACGGGCGCCGAGTCGACCTAGCGTCGAAGCAAGGAGCTGCCATGGGAATGACAGTCGTCGAGAAGATCCTGGCGCGGGCTTCCGGGCTTTCCGAGGTGCGAGCCTCGGAGGTGGTCGAGCCCCGCGTCGACCTCGCCATGTCGCACGAGAACGCGACCCTGGTGATCAACCAGTTCAACGAGATCTACCGGGACACCGGACGCGTGCCCAAGCCCTGGGACCCTGACCGCATCGCCGTCATCTTCGACCACAGGGTGCCGGCCGAGGGGCCCAAGACGGCGACCAACCAGAAGCTGGTCCGCGCCTTCGTGGCTGCCCACTCGATCCGCAAGTTCCACGACATCCGCGGCGACCGCGGCGGCATCTGCCACCAGGTCCTGCCCGAGTACGGCTACGTCCGGCCCGGCGCGGTGGTGGTCGGCACCGACAGCCACACCACCAGCCACGGCGCCCTCGGCGCCTTCGCCTTCGGCGTGGGCGCCACTGAGATGGCCTCGATCTGGGCCCTCGGCGCGGCTCTCAACATCGAGGTTCCCCCGACCATCAAGGTGGAGGTCAACGGCGAGTTCGCCGAGCACGTCGGGGCCAAGGACCTGATCCTCCACCTCATCGGCGTGCTCAGCGCGCAGGGCGCCAACTTCCGGGTGCTCGAGTTCCACGGTGAGACGATCCGGCGGATGTCGACCAGCGGCCGACTGGTGCTGTGCAACATGAGCGTCGAGGCGGGCGCCACCAGCGGCATCGTGCCGGCGGACGACGAGACCGAGCGCTACCTGCGCGACGAGGGCGGGGTCGCCGAGCCGATCCACCGGGTGCTGCCGGACGCCGACGCGGTCTACGAGCGGGTCGTCAAGGTCGACGTCTCGGCCCTCGCCCCGCAGGTCGCCTGCCCGCACACGGTGGACAACGTCCGGCCGGTGGGCGAGGTGGCCGGGCTGGCAGTGCACCAGGTGGTGATCGGCAGCTGCACCAACGGCCGGCTCGACGACCTTGCCACCGCCGCCGCCATCCTCCGGGGTCGCACAGTGGCAGAGGGAACGCGGATGCTGGTGTTTCCCGCTTCGGCCCGGGTCTGGGCCCAGGCCCTGGAGGCGGGGTATCTCGCCGACCTGATGCGCGCCGGCGCCGTGGTCATGAACCCAGGCTGCGGCCCGTGCCTGGGCATCCACCAGGGCGCCCTCGGCGACGACGAGGTGGCCCTCGCCACCACCAACCGGAACTTCAAGGGACGCATGGGCAACCCGAGGTCCGAGGTCTACCTGTGCAGCCCGGCCGTGGCGGCGGCGAGCGCCGTCACCGGCGTCATCACCGACCCGCGTGGGGGGGGTCGCACATGAGCAAGGTCGTTCTCAAGCTCGGTCGGGACGTCTCGACCGACGACATCTACCCCGGCAGGTTCATGGCCACCGTGCTGCCCACGGAGACGCCGCAGTTCTGCTTCTTCGACCGGACCGACTTCAACGCCGCCCTCAAGGCCGGGCAGATTCCCCCCGGCAGCGTGATCGTCGCCGACGAGAACTTCGGCTGCGGCTCCAGTCGCGAGCAGGCGGCGAGCACCATCCGCGGTCATGAGCTGGTGGTCGTCGCCCGCAGCATCGCCCGCATCTTCCTGCAGAATGCGATCAACCTCGGCCTCGCTCTGCACCTCTGCCCGACCGTCGAGGCCGAGCTCGGGGACGACCTCGAGGTGACCCACGACCGCGTGCGCAACCTCACCACCGGCAAGGAGTTCGCCACCGTGCCCCTGCCCCCGGCGCGGCAGGCGATCATCGACGCCGGAGGGCTCATCCGCTACACCCGACAGCGACTGCTCGAGACGCCCGCGCGCTGATCCGGCCCGCGCCGGATCGCTCTTCTCGATTCGAGGTGGTACTCTGCATCTGCGGAGACCACCTTCGAAACGACGCCCGGGGCCACCGGTGAGGTCCCGACCATGCAGAGGAGCGACATGAGCCACGCACCCGCTCTCCGACTGCCGACCACCCTCTTCATGAGCGGCCTGTTCCTGCTGTCGACGGCGGCGGGAGCGACCCCGACCGGACCGCCGGGGGCGGAGGTCCCGACCCTTTCCGTCGAGGTGTTGTGCGGCGACAACTGGATCCCGGCGGGTGAGCTTCACTTCGGCAGGTCACCCTCCGAGCTCGCGCTACCGCTTCCCGGCACCACGGCCGCCGCCCAGCGGCAGGTGCGCATCTCCGGTCCGGGCGATCGCACAGCGCTGCTCGACGCGGTGTTTCTCGGCGGCCATCCGGCGCTGTCGTCTCCCGACGGCAGGCATGCCCTTGACCTGCTCGCCGAGCCCGACCTGGATCTCTACCCCCTTGCCGGCGGCGGCAGCGTCACCCTCGCCTTCCCCGCAGACGCCGACCCCGTCCTGCAGGTCGTGGCCCGGATCGTCCCGCGGACAATCCCGGTGGCGCCGTTCAACTTCCCTCTCGACAACCTGTACCTCAATCCGAAGAGCTTCAGGTCGTTCTACAGCTACTCCCTGAACCGCACGGATCTCAGCCTCACGGTCGACGGCAACCTCGACCGCGAGAGCCTCGGGGCGCCGCTGGTCGACGAGGTCACCCGCCCAGGCAGCGGCCACCCCACCGCTGCCACCCTGATCTGGCTCGGCAACGACGAGGAGACGCTGTACGCGGCAGTCGACTTCACCCCCGACAACACCGACGAGGCGGAGGACTTCGCGACCCTGTTCGTGCGCCGCCCCGACGGCCTGCGCTCGTTCACGATCTCGGCCGACGACCGCCGTTGGGGTCGGCGCGGCTTCACACCGACCCGGCAGGCCGCGTATCGACACACCGTCTACGAGCTCGCGGTCCCTCTCGCGGAGCTCGGCATCTCTCCGACCGAGGCTGCCTCGGGCGCCACCCTCGAGCTCGCCTTCTCGCTGTACGGCACGGTGGCCGTCGTTCCCCTGGTCGACTTCTTCGCCGCGCCGACATCGGGCGGCCAGTCGGTGGACGCCAGCGGCTGCACTCTCGGACAGGACGACATCCCTCCGCCGGGTTCCATCCTCGGCTCGGAGCGGGACATGCGGGTGATCTCCGGCACCCCGACCGCCGACGTCAACCTCACCGCCGCCGGCCGTCTGACCGCCGACTTCTCGTCCTCGGCCGGGTCGATCGAGCTGGTCTACGACGGCCCGGACGGCGACTGCGACACCCTCCAGAGCACGACCTTCGTCGGCGACCTCGTCTCACCCGGTTACGACCGCCTGGTGCTGGTCGACGTCGCCAACCCCGGGACCGGCCCGGTGGACGTCACGATCAGGATCGTCGTTCCGGATCCCGGCCTGCGCGCAGTGACCCACCAGTCCGTGACCAGGACGGTGCCCGCTGCCTCCGGGCCTGTCAACCTGGAGTTCCGGTACGCGTCGGACTTCCCCACCCTGACCGACCCGAGCGTGCTGTTCAACGTCCACGCCGTCGTGCTCGAGCTCGCGGCAGCCACCCCGGGAGGCGTCCTCACCGCCGAGGAGCTCGTGCCCTCGGACGGCCCCGTCCCGGTCGAGCTCCAGGCGTTCACGATCAGCAGCATCCGCTGACCACGCTCCAACATACGGGGCACGCACCCGCGAAGGTCGCCCGTGCCGGGCCTGCCGCCTACTCGATGCTGAAGCTCTGCAGCTCGACCGGGATCGGTCCGTCGAGCCAGGCCAGTCCGAGCAGATTGCCGGTCCCCGTCGACCCGACGAGAGTCGCGGCGCCAGTGCCGAGGTCGACGGTGTACAGCGCGTCGGTGGAGTTGTCCACGATGTACATCGTCCCGGTGAGGGCGTCCCAGGCGACACCGTTCGGGTTGGTCGGGCCGTTCAAGGTCCCGATCAGCGTCGTCGCCCCGGTCGCGATGTCCATGGTGTAGAAGCTGTCTTCGCCCGAGTTGGTCGCGTACATGACGCCGGTCGCCGAGTTCCAGCCGAGGTTCGTGAACGAGCTCAGACCCGAGGTGCCGATCAGGGAGGTGGCGCCAGTGGTCTTGTTGATCTCATAAAGGCCGTTATTGTGGGACGAGACACCGTACAGGGTGTCGGTGGTGGGTACGTACTCCAGCCCGTGCATCACGATCGCGCTGTCGCCGTAGGGTCCGACCAGGGTCGCGGTGGCGGTCGCGACGTCCAGCGTGTACAGGGCGTCGTTGCTAGTGGAGGTGAGGTACACCGTGTTACCCGCCCCCACCGCGAGACCGGCGCAGGTGCCGGCTTCGGCGTTGACAGTGCCGATCAGGGTCTTCACTCCGGTCGCGGGGTCGATCTCATACAACGCCCGCGAGCTGTCCACGGCGATCAGATGGGGATCCTGCGCTGCGGAGAGCCCCGGCAGCGCCAGGAGCACGACGCCTGCGAGAATCAGTGCTGTTCGGCTCATGATGGTGTCCTTCCAACTGATGTTGACGGACCACACTACGATTCGGGCTGCGCCGCTGTCAACCCCAGCTGCAGCCGCCCGGCGCTTCGAACGGCTGGACGCGCCACAGGACGACATCCGCGGCAGCCGGGTCACAGCAACCACGCTGCGACCTTGGACGGCCCGTATCATCTGGACTGCCCCCTTCGGTTAAGCTGGATCTGGAGGTTCCGATGGCCGAGCTCAAGGGTTCGATCTTGCGCGGCGTGTTCCGCGATGCGAAGGAGTCCATTCCCGGGGGCATCACGCGCCTCATGGAGGGGGTGCCGCCCGGGATTCGCGAAGCCCATTTTTCGTCCAACATCATCCACGGCATGTGGTATCCCTACGAGGCCTTCGCGGCTCTCCTGGATGCCCTCTCCCGGGTGCCGGGGAACGGCAGGCCGGAGGCCTTTCGTCAGCTCGGCGAGCGCATGGCGGAGCGTGACCTGACCACACTGCTCCGGGTCTACGCCATGATCACCTCGCCGATCCGCCTGGCCGAGGTGCCACGCAAGATCTGGGAGCAACGCTTCCGGGGGGCCGGTGTCGCCGGCAGCGAGGTCGGCGAGACGAGCTTTCGCTTCACCATCTCGGGGTTTCCCGGAATCCATCCGATGCACTGCGAGCTCCTTACCGGCTACGGCCTCGCCACCGGACGCCGGAGCACCCGGACCTTCGACAACGTCCACGATCGCTGCGTCCACCGCGGCGACCGCGAGTGCTCGTTCCTCTCCCGGTGGTGAGGGCCGCTCAGGTCGCAGCGGCTCACTTCCTGCGGACATCCTTGGAGTGCGCCGCATGAGACAACCTCAAGCGATATGGTCACTCACGTGGCAGCGACCCCTTGTGGGCGGTCCTCTGCGTCACTTCGTCCTGCGAAAACATCACTTGAAAATGCACAAATCATGAGAGAACAGAGACGCAACCGGCTTCTGCTCGCAGCCTGGCTGACCCTGTCCCTCGCGACCTTCGACGGGCGCGCTGGCGAGGTCACCGTGGCCGCCAGCGGCGACGTACTGCTCGTCGAAGCCCCCCCTCCGCAGTGTCGCGGCGCGGTGGCGGAGGCTCTCGCCGTGCTCCGCGGGGCCGACCTCGCCCTCGCCAACCTCGAGGTCTCGCTCGCCTCCGCGAGCCCTCCCCCAGCGGCCGCCAGCGGCGGCCTGTGGCTCCGGGCCGACCCGGGCGTAGCAGAGTGGTTGGCGGGCTCGGGGATCGACCTGCTGTCCCTGGCGAACAACCACGCTGGAGACTTCGGAGCGTCGGGACTCGAGGAGACACGAGCGCGTCTCGAGGAGGTGGGCATTGCACCGGTCGGTGCGGGCACGGACGCCAGCTCCGCACGCTCGGCCACGGTGATCTCGGTCGGTGGCCTGTCGGTGGCGGTGATCGCAGCGGCCTGCACGCCGCCGGACGATGCCATGCGGGCGCGGGACCCCGAGCCGGGGTTCGCAGCGCGCGGCGGCATCGCGGCCATCGGGACCCGCCGGGTAGTGACGTTGTCAGCGGCCAAGTTCGGCATCCTCGCCGCCATCCTGCGTGAGGCCGGCCTGCCCCTCGCAACCAGCGGTACGCACCTCGATCTCGGCGGTCTCGTGGTCCGCCGCGGCATCCTACCGGGGTCCTCCCTCGAGCTCGATCCCGCCGACATCGCGCACCTCCGCCAGGCGGTAGTCGCCGCAGCCGCGACCTCGGACGTCCTCCTGGCGTCGCTCCACTGCGCCGAGCCCGAGCCGGGCGCCCGCTCGGCGCCGGCCGCCCTGCGCGAGCTCGCGCACGGCCTCGTCGAGTCCGGCGCCGACGCCGTCCTCGTGCACGGACCCCACATGGTGCGGGGCGCGGAGTGGATCGGCGATCACGCTGTGGCCGTCTACGGGCTGGGCAGCCTCGCCCTGCAGCACCGCCGGGTGACGGAGCAGCCGCGCGAGGCATTCGAGCGGTGGCTGGCGGACGCCGAGCCCAGCCTGGACGCCCTACTCGGCCGCGTCGAGACGGCCATGGGACCGGAGCGCGAGCTGTGGGCGGGCCTCGCCGCCTCCCTCGTGTTCGACCATGATGGTCGGCTGCAGCGGGTGGATCTGGCGCCCTGGGACCTGGCGGGCACCGGCCCCGCGGACCCCTGCCGAGGTCTTCCTGCGCGCGCCGAAGGCGAGCGCCGACGAGAGATTCTGCAGGCCGTGCTCCTGGCCTCGAAGGAGCTCGCCGGCACCCTGACCGAAAGCGACCACGGCCTGGTGCTCACCAGGCAGTAGCCAGCACGTCACGACGGAGCTGGGCCGCAGCGTCTGCATCCGAAGACCCCACGAACCCTCCGTTTCAGCACGCCACCCACATTGCCGCTGGCGCCGATCGCTGCGTTCGCAGCTTCGTGCCGCCGCCCCCGCCGCTGCCGCTGACCCTGTCCCCATGTTGCCGTCATCGGCCGCGCGGGCGCCGCCCTGCCCGGCACGGAGCGATCACGACTCCGCGCGAGCCCGCAGCACCCTGCGCAGGCCGAGCCCGAGCAGTGCCAGCGCGACCGAGCCGAAGCCCACCTTGGCGCCCAGCACCACCGCGGGCCCGCGCAGCCCGTACAGGTGCTCTGCGAGACCAGTGGCCACGGCGAGCACGAGAGCGGTGCCGACCAGCAGCTGGAGAGCGCCGATGTACGGCCAGTCGCCACCGCGGAAGGCCGCGACCACGATCGCCAGACCGACGATCCAGAACCCGCTCTTCACCAGCTCCTTCCCCCGGTGCCAGCGAGCGCTGTGGGCGAACAGCCGGTCGGCACTGTCCAGGCCGTAGACCTCGGCCAGCGCCGTCCCGGCGTCGCTGCCGCCGAGCACGGCGCCGTAGAACTGCTGCAGCCGGCCCA
>CAZKKP010000118.1:0-6419 GCA_964553295.1 uncultured Thermoanaerobaculia bacterium
ACCGCCGCAGCGGCTCGGGGCGCCTCCTCCGCGACGCCGGGGTCCGGCACGGGGATCGGCCCGCCGGACACCGCGTCGAGGGCGTCGATCCACAGCTCGAACGGCCTGCGGAGCGGTTCGTCGACCGCCGCCATGGCGGCGCGCGCACCCGTCAGGTCGTGGCGCCACAGGCACGCCTCGGCGACGCCGAGGTCGATGTCGCTGGCCAGAGCCCCTGGCGCCAGCCCGCTCAGGATCTCCGTCACGGCCGCCGGCTCGAGGGCGTCGAGCCGCTGCTGGACCCACTCCTCGAGCTCACCGGCGTTGACCCGTGCCAGCGCCAGGTGGCGCAGGCGCCTGGGGTCTCCCGGCGGGAACAGCGAGGCCACCTCGAGGTGCAGCGGGTGCGGTTCCAGCTGCCGGGGCTGGAGCAGGCGCCACCGACCGTCCTGGAGCCGCGTATCGGCGACCCGTCCGGCGCGCAACCTGTCCAGCAGCTCGCCGGCGTGCAGGACGAGGAAACCCTCCGGGATGCCCTCCGGCAGCAGCCCGAGGAGGCGCTCGGCGCTCGCGCGGTCGTGCTGCGACCGCACTGCCTCATCCTGCTTGGCCGACCGCGATCGAAACCGAGCACGCACCGCCTCGCTGAGCGGCTCGGCGGTCGCCGGCTCGGCGGGGTCGATGCGTGGCCGCCAACGCTCGATCTCCAGCCGCTCACGGTCCCGGGCCAGCCCGACGAGCACCAGGCGCCAGGGTTCGCCGAGGGCGCCCGGTCGTGGCGGCGACCACCCCGTCGGGAACCGCCCGAGGACGATCGCCGCCGATCCCGGACGGGCCGCCCATCGCTGTGCGGCGGCGAGCTCGAGGGGACCGACCGGACCGACGACCAGCAGCACGGTCGGTCCTCCCCGCGCCGGAAGCGGTCCGGTCTCGTCGCCGGCGCCCACCCGCCATACCCAGCACTGCCGCCGCCGGCGCTCCAGAGAGCACCAGCAGGCCGCGGCCAGCCTGTCGGCGACCTCGTCGTCGGGCACGTGCCGGAGCACCACCTCGCCCTCGAGCGGCAGCCGCTGCTCCGGCAGAGAAAGGAGCCAGAGGCTCCGGGCCGTGGAACGGTCGAGACGCGACCCGAGGCGATCGAGCACGTGCAGGAGCTCCGCGTGCAGCAGCGGACCCGGCTCGATCGACGGCGCCGGCAAGAGGTTCTCTGGCAGACCGGCGGCATGCCGGATCGCGTCCAGCGCCGCCTGACGGAGCACGGCCACTGCGGTCTCGCCACCGCCAAGCCGCCTGAGCACTCCGTCGAGCGGTATCGGGAAGCTCTCCACTCGGGCCTGCCAGCCTTCAGCGGCGCTCAGGACGACGGCTCGGCGCAGCGCGGATCGACCGGGCCAGAGGTCGAGCTGGGCGAGCTCTGCCGTGAGGGCGAGAAGCTGTGCGGCGATTCGCAGTCGATCGGTGCCGCCCCGCGGAACCGCAGTCGGGAGCAGCGTCGGAGCTGTCTCGAGCTGTCGACCGCTGACCCACGGCGTCGGCAGACCCGGATGGAGGCAGAGCAGACCCGCCGGGTCCGGCAGCCTCACGGTGACAAGCCTTCGCCGGAGCCGCCGGCGAGCATCCTTCCCCAGGAAGGCCAGAATCCGGGAAACGACTTGTCCACCACCGTGCAGTCGTCCAGGATCACGGGGCCCGACACCAGCGCCGCGACCGCCGCCGCCATCGCGATACGGTGATCGTCGGCGGCCATGACCTGCACCGGCTCGACCCGGGCGCTCTCCAGAGGACGCTCGACCACCAGCGAGGCGCCGTCCTCGCTGAGCACGGCGCCGAGCCGCCGAAGGTTCGCCACCATCACCTGCAGACGATCGCTCTCCTTGTGCCGGAGGTGCTCGAGGCCTTCGAGCCGAGAGCCGGCATGCCGGGCCGCCACCACGGCCACGGCCGGGAAGAGGTCGGGCGTCGCCCCGAGATCACCGTGAACCGGGCGGATGGCCGGGCCCTCCACCCGTATCGAGTCGCCCTGCTGCGCGAAGCCGACGCCCGCTGCCGCCAGCAGATCGCACACCGCCCGATCCCCTTGACGGCTGTCCGGCGCCAGGGGCGTCACCTCGACCGAGCCTCCGACCACGGCGGCCGCCGCGACGCCGAAGGCGGCTGCCGACCAGTCACCCTCGACCCGGTAGCTCGACGGTCGCAGACCAGCCGCCGCGACCCGCCAGCGGTGCCCGTCGCCACTGCCTTCAACCCGGCCGCCGAAGGCGCTCAGCACGGCCTGGGTGAGACCGATATACGGAGCAGAGGGCAGCTCCCCGAGCACCACCAGGCGGAGGTCCGACGCCATCGCCGGAGCGGCCAACAGCAGAGCGCTCACGAACTGCGACGACACCGCCGGCGTGATGTGCACGCTGCCGCCGGACAGATGCCGACCCTCGATTCGCACCGGAAGTCGTCCCCCGGGGGCCGCTTCCAGCCGCGCTCCGAGCTGCTCGAGCGCCTGCAACAGGGGACCCATGGGCCGCTCACGGAGCCGAGGACTGCCGTCGACCACGAAGCGACCGTCGGTGGCCGCGAGGAGCGCGAGCATGAGGCGGGCCCCGGTCCCGGAGTTGCCGAGGTCGACGGTGACACTCCCCTGCCGGTCACGGCGCGCCGTCACGCTCGCCCGGCGGGGATCCGCCCAGTGCACGCCCCAGCCGGCCGCCTCGAGGGCCCGGGCGAGCAGCCGCGTGTCCTCGCAGTCGAGGGGATCCAGGACCTCGCCGCCGCCGGCCACCGCCGCCGCAACCAGGGCCCGGTTGGTCAGGCTCTTCGACGGCGGCACCCGGAACACCCCGTCGAGCGGCCGCCAGACCTCCCGTCGCTCGAGCCTCTTCGAGGTCACGGCGTGGTCCAGGAACAGGGGATCAGCGATCGACGCTCGTCTCGAGAGCGATGGGAAAGGCGCCGCATGCGGTCAGTCTGTCGAGCGCGACCAGTGGTGTCAAGTTTTTCTCCACCCAGAAGGCACGACCGTCGGGCTCGATCAGCACCCCGACCCGGTGCTCGAGCCAGGCGGGAACCACCAGCGCCAGGCGGCGGTCGCGGCTGTACCACCACGGCGTGTGGAAATGCCCCCAGAGCACCACGTCGACACCTTCTCGCCACGCGTCCTCGGCGCTCCGGCCGAGGTCGCGTAACGGTTTGACGTAGCGGAAGCGACGGTTGGTGAGCGCGAGACGCGCCTCGGTGCGCTCGACGATCGCCACGGCGAGGCGACGCGGCAGCAGTCGCGCCGACAGTCGCGCCACGGACGACTTCGACAGCCTGGACCAGAAGAGGTACTGCAGGTCTCGCCGGTTGACCAGGTCGCCGTGGTTGAGGCGGTAGCGAGCAGCCCCGGCGACCAGGTCGAGCCGCCTTCCCACCCCGTCCACCTCACGGGAAAGCTCTGGTGCGTCGAGGAAGAAGTCCCGATTCCCTTCCACGATCATGATCCGCATGCCGGCTCGGCGCAGCTCGCGCCACGTCCCGATCACCTCCCTGATGCCGGAGTTCCAGAACTTCGACATGCCGATGAGGTACTGGAACGCGTCTCCCAGGTAGATCACCTCGGCGCAGCCGGCCGCGGCCGCCGACCGGAGCCAACCGGTCATCTCGCCGGCGTCTCCCGGACGCTGTCCGATGTGGCAGTCGGCCATGACGAGTCGGCGCATGATGAGCGATGGTAGCCGATCAGGCAGCGACCCGGTGACGTGTGACCTTGGACACCGCCGATATCGCGGCGATATGATGAGCTGTCGGCCCCTGGGGGCGCTCGACCGTGCACTGTGGGATCGCTGTACTGCTCGGGGCTGTGCTCGGCCTCTTTCCGGTGGCGCCTGCCGCTCTGGCGGATGCTCCGGGTCTCGACAGCATCGACGTGGTGGTGCACTTTCGCGCCGGCACAGCCGAACACAAGCGCGGGTCAGGGTTGGTGAGCGATGCCGCGCTCATCGCCCGTCGGGAGTCGCTCCGGTCGGTCGTCGAGACGGCAGCGGCGGACCTCCTGGCGAGTCACGCCCGCGACGGCCTCCGGGTCCGCCGCCAGCTCCAGCTCCAGCCGGCGCTGGCGGTCTCGGCCCCTGCCGACGTCGTGGCGGCCCTCGCGCGCCATCCTGCGGTCGTTCGGGTCGAACCGGATCACCTGTGGCAGGTGCACACCGCCGAAGGACGTCCGCTCATCGGTGCGACCGAGATGCATCGATCCGGCTTCACCGGTGCCGGCGTCGCCGTGGCGGTGATCGACACGGGGGTCGACTACCTCCACCCGGCCCTCGGCGCGGGGACCATCCCCAACGCCAAGATCGTACGTGGGCTCGACACCGGCGACAACGACGACGACCCCATGGACTGTGGCACCCACGGCACCGCGGTGGCGGCGGTCGCCGTCGGCTCGTCCTACCAGTGGAACCCGGCCCGATGGTTCGCCGGCGGCGTCGCGCCCCAGGCACAGCTACTCGCCTACAAGGCGAGCCCGGACAACCAGTGCGGCGCGATGTCCACCTCTGCGGTGGTGGCCGCGATCGAGGACGCCCTGCTGCACCGTATCGGGCCGGACTACACCCTCGCGGCGATCAACATCTCCGCCGGCGCCGGCGCCTTCACCGGGCCGTGCGACGACATCAGCCTGCTGTACGCCACGGCCGTCGCCGACGCGGTCGACCTCGGCGTCGCGGTGGTCGCCTCGTCGGGCAACAACGGCGAGACGAATGCGATCGCGGCGCCCGCCTGCTTCTCCGACGTTCTCAGCGTCGGCGCCTACTGGGACGTGGCGCCCGGCTGGACCGGCTTCAGCTTCTGCCTCGACCCCGGCTGCCAGAGCTACTGCAACGACAGCTTCCGTCCTGCCGGTTCGGTGACCTGCTACAGCAACGGCTCGAGCTACCTCGACCTGATCGCGCCATCGGAGTACCTGACCACGGCACGGTCGGGCGGACAGGTCCTGGAGTTCGGCGGGACCTCGGGCGCCGCACCATACGTCTCAGGCGCGATAGCCCTGCATCGCGAGGCCAGTCCCGAGCTGTCGGCCGAGGACCTCAGGATGCGCCTCGCCCTGACCGGAAGTCGTCGCGTCGACGACCGCAACGGCATGGTGATCCCGGCGCTCCGGGTCGACCGGGCTCACCTCGCCGGACACCTCGCCGTTGGCCATCCGGTCCACGGGCCGGATCCGTCGACCGGGGGCATCGCGGCGTCGACGGCCGTCTTCGACCACGACATCGAGATCGGCGCGGTGCGAGTGCTGGTGCGTCTCGCCCACGACGAGCCGGACCGGCTGCGCATGAGCCTGATCTCGCCCCGGGGAACCAGGATCCGCCTGCACGACCGCGGTCCGGGCACGTCCGGTCGCTCCGCGGCGTCCTTCGGCGGGCTCCACGCCCTGTATCCCGACGACGTCGCCCCGGTCGACAGCCTCGGCCGGCTCGAGGGCGAGCCGGGCCGGGGGGTCTGGACCCTCGAGGTGGTCGACGGCAGCACCCTTCCGGTTCTCGGCGCCTCGCCGCAGATCCTCGGCTGGGGACTCGAGATCGATCCGCGACGCGCGCCCGGCGCAGCCGACCGCACCTTTCGCCTGGTGGTTCCGGTCGTGGCCGATGTCGTCGGGCGAAACGGCACCCGCTGGACCACCGATCTCAGGATCCATGCCGCCGAGGAGCGGGACGAGACCTCGGTCCGCCTGTCCCTGGTGCCGAGCGGAACGGACGGCAACACGACCTTCCACCAGACGGCACTGCGTCTCCCCGCGGGCCGCGTCGCCGCTCTGCGCGACCTCGTGCGCAGCTGGATCGGCGAGCAGGAGCTGGTCGGCGCCCTGGTCGTCGAGAGCGATCGGGGGCCGCTACAGCTGACCTCCAGGACCTTCACCTCGGATTCCTCCGACGGAACCTATGGCCAGTTCATCGGCGCCATGGCGCGGGAAGATGGCATCCGAGCCGAAGAGCCGCCGCTGCACGCCCTGTTCATCGTCAACAGCGAAGACTACCGCTCCAACCTGGGCCTCGTGGAACTCGACGGCGCCCCGGCCACGGTCCGGGTGTCCCTGGTCGACGGCAGCTCCGGGGCTGCTTTCGGCGAGGATCGTCTTCTTTCCCTCTCTCCTTTTTCTCATCTCCAGCTCAACGGTGTCGTGTCGCAGCTCGGGGGCGGTTCAATCGCCGATGCCCGGGCGTTGATCTCGGTGGTCGAGGGGAGCGGACGGGTCGCCGCCTACACCTCGGTGGTCGACAACCGGACCGGCGACGCGGCCTTCGTCACGGCATCGCCGGCGCCTCCTGTCGAGCTGCTGGTGATACCCGTCGTCGCCAGGACCGCCGGCGCGGCCGGTACCTTGTGGAGCTCGGAGGTTCGGATCGCCAACCTCGGCAGCGAGACGGCGAATCTCGAGCTCGTCCTCGGCTGGTCGGGCTCGAGCGGTCCGCAGA